>CAZDYA010000033.1:0-10124 GCA_964509515.1 uncultured Spirochaeta sp. | reverse complement strand
ACCCTGAGCAACCACTCTATACACTTGTGACCTTACTTTTCCTCTGGGGAGAACCTTTCAATTTTAGCAGTGAATATAATTTGCGTTTTCTGGCTTACACTTCCTTCTATCCCTCTGAAATTACCTTCAGCTTGAGTTTCATAGGTTTTTTCTGCTTTGTAAAATTTGTGCGGTATAATAGATTTTCTGATTACTGGAAGTACCTTTTGCTTGCAACATTTATCTTTTCAACCCATGATTCTTCTATCGTTGCTTCTGCTGATCACGTCATAAAACTACATGACGGCAAGGTCAGCGAGGAATTGCATCGCCAGTAATTGTTTGATTTTTTAAGGGCCGCAGCGAATACACTTTGCCCGTACAAACAGATGAATCTGCCTGATTAGCAGGGCAAAGCAGATCAACAGGCTCGCTAGCAGGCTTACCCACTTGGCGCTGGTGCAGAAGCCTGCCAGGCTGGCTGCCCAGTTGATTTCCGGCATCACCCGCAGAGCCAGCATTAACAGAATGTTTTCCTTGTAGTCGGCCATCATCGCAATGGCAGGGAAAAAAGGCAAAGCCCTGTATGTCCACTGCCTTATGCAAACACGTTTGGCCAGGGCGTAGATTGCTAGAATAAAAAACAGGCCATAAAATAGCGGGTATACTAAATCCAGCAAGCGAATACTCTTGTAAGCCTGCAACTGTTGGGTGTCCAGGGCGTTATGCATGGCCTGTATTTCTTGAGCATTCGCATAAAACGAACTGTCGGGAATTGGAAAACCTCCCAACTGACCGAATGCAACGGAAATTGCTATCGATCCAATTGCCAGCAATATCAATGCCTTTTTCATCTTTTTTTACCTTCCTTGTTGGCGCTTGCAGCCGCGGCCGTGGTCAACGCCGCGGCCACCGCATCCAATAGTTCTTGTCGTTTAAAGGGTTTCTTTATGGCTACGTGAGCCCCCATCAGGCGGGCTGTTTCCAGCAACGACCCGGTGGCAGGGTTGTCCCCGCCACTTAGGGCAATAATACCGGCATTGGTTTTTTCTTTTCGAATGGCTTGAATGAATTCGATTCCATCCATGCGCGGCATCATTATGTCCGTAACTACCAGATCAAAGACGTTCTCTTGAAAAATAGCCAGACCATCGACGCCGTCATCCGCCGTCATCACAGTGTGCTTCTCTTTGGCGAGCGTTTCCCGAAGCAGTATTTGCAGTGACTTGTTGTCTTCTACCACGAGTATATTAGCCATTTGCCCCCCAATAAATCAACCTTTTAAAAATACTGCCATACGCATATGGCAGTCAATTGTTTATTTTGATCTTTAGCGTGCGGCTTTTACCGCATCCCAAACTGCTGTATAAAGCTTGTTATTTTCCCCAAGGTCAAGCAGGGCTTCGCTCTTTTTCAGTACATCTTCCTGTAAATATATCCCCGGATCCTCCATAATTTCCCTGTCCATCAATGGATAGGCTGCCGAGTTGGGTGACAGAAAATATACATAGTTTGTATTGGCGGCAGCATTCTCGGCATCCAGCAAGAAATTTATAAAGGCATGGGCCAGTTCCTTGCTTTTGCTGGAAATTGGAATAACCATCTCATCTACAGACAGCGTGGTTCCTTCCTTTGGTATGCCGAAAACGATGTCTTCATTTTCTTCCATTACCTGATATATGTCGCCATTGTAGCCATGTGCAATGCGGAATTCGCCCGAAACCAGACCGTTTTTGTATTGCTCAGCTTCGAACTTGGCCAGGTTTGCCTTCCATTCAATCAGTAGTTGCTGGGCAGCTGCCAGTTCCTGTGCTTTTACGGTATTCATGCTGTATCCCAGGTATTTGAGTGCCGCACCGATAGTCTCCCGCATGTCATTAAGCATTGTCATTCGTCCGCGGTACTGCTCATCGCCGAATACCCCCCAGCTTGGCTCGAAATCTTCATCAACCTGACTGGCCAGATAACCGATACCGGTGGTGGAAACCATGTACGGTACACTGAAAGACAGCACCGGCTGGGATGCAAAGGCAAAATATCTCTCATCAAGATTTTTCAGGTTAGGAATCAGGCTTTTCTGAATTGGGGCCAGCATACCCTGACTCTTCATGATATCCACCATATAGCTGGTAGGAAAAATCACATCATAACCTGAAGCACCGGCGCTGAGCTTGGCATACATCGATTCGTTTGAATCAAAATAATCAAGCACCACACGCACATTATGCTGCTCTTCAAAGGCTGAAATAATGTCCTGATCCATGTAATCCGACCAATTGTAAACATACAGAGCCGGACGGTTGTCACGGGAACAGCCGGTAATGCAAATAAGCAGTACCGCAACGATCATAAGCAAAGCGATTGTTTTTTTCATGTTTTCCTCCTAGAAACACGTTGATATACCAACACGAACATAAAAGTCAGTGCCAGAAAAAGGGTGGACAGGGCATTGATTACCGGCGGATTTCCGTGGCGGATCATGCTGTAAATATGTACTGGCAGGGTGCTGCTGCCCGGTCCGGCGGTAAAAAAAGTGATAATAAAATCATCCAGGCTAAGGGTAAGGCTTAACAAGGCCCCGCTGATTATTCCCGGTAGCAACATCGGAAAATATACCTTCCAGGCTACGGTCGGCCAGTTGGCCCCCAGGTCCTGAGCCGCTTCTACAACGGAATAATCAAAATCCTGCAAACGTGCCCGGATTGTGATCGCGACATAGCTAATACAAAACGTAATATGACCAAGTATTATAGTCCCAAGACCCAAACGCATGCCCGCGCTTAAAAAGAATACCAGCAGGCTTATGCCCATCAGGATATCAGGAATAATCAAGGGAATGGTAACCAGAATATTATGCGTGGCCTGCACGCCGCTTTTATATCGGTCCAGTACAAAACCAGCCAAAGTACCAAGCACCACAGACACCGATGTGCTGACAGCGGCCACAATTGCCGTATTTTTTACACTGCGCCAGATTTCTGCATCGGTAATCAGCCTTTCGTACCAGATCAAACTGAAACCACCCCAAACAGTAGAAAAGCGGCTGGCATTGAATGAGTTGATTACCAGCACCAGGATTGGCAACCAAAGGAATGCAATAACTACCGCCGTGATTATTCCTGCTGGCTGAAGTTGACGCAGCTTGTTATTCAGGCTAGATATCATATCTGCCCCCCAAGGAAGGCCGCCTCGTCGGGCGTCTGCGGCCTGGAATTACGAACTCGCCGCCAGATAAGCCTGAACATGGGAACAACCAGCACCGCCAGCACCAGTAGCGTTGACAAGGCACTGGCATGCGGTAAATTGCGATCGACAAATACCCGTTGCGCTATCTTGTTGCCCAGCATCTCACCTGTCGGTCCACCCACGATTTCAGGAATGATATAGCTGCCTAAGGCAGGAATAAAAACAACCAACAGGGCAGACATAATTCCGGCCGAAATTCCGGGAATAAAAATTTTGGCAAAGGCGGTCGCCCGGGAGCTACCAAGATCCAGCGCGGCCTCCATCAGGGTAAAATCGAATTTTTCTGCTGCACTGTAAAGCGGCAGAATGGCAAAGGGCAGATAGGTATACACCAGTACCAAAAGCACGGCGGTCTGGTTATAAAGCAGGATTGCATCAGGATCGACAAGGTGCAAAAACATCAGTATTTGTTTAATAATTCCATCCGGGTGCAATAAAACCTTCCAGGCATAGATACGTATCAGAAAGCTCGTCCAGAAGGGAATGATTATCAGTAAAAGCAGGTTTTGCTGGCGGCTCGCCTTGCAGCGCGCCAGATAATAGGCCACCGGAATCCCCAGTACCAGGCAGATTGCTGTTGTGTAAATGCTCAACAGCACTGTGCGCAACAGAATAGGGCCGTAGTTTTGCCTGGCAATGCTGCGGAAGGACTCCAGCGCCCAAGTGTTGCCGATACCGCCGAAAGGATCAGCCGTCCTGAAACTTATCAGGACTACCAGGATGGTCGGGATAAAAAACAGCACGGCCAGCCACAAAAAGGATGGTGCTGTCAGACCCCATTCATTGGCAGCTCGCCGCCATCGCGTGGCCGCTTTGCTTCCGCGCCGCGTGGCAAAGCCCTTCCCGCTGGCCTCGCTACCGCCTTGTCGCGCCCTCACAGTTCTTCCTCTGGTAATATCAGTAGCGCCTCATCCGCCTCGCGATAGCGCTGCAGCATGAACCCGTCATCAGCATGCCAGCTCAGCCAAACCTCATCGCCCCAGGTCGGCGGCGTCTCATCCAGCAAAAAATGCCGGTGCGGCATCAGCGCACTGATCTGCCATTCCCCGCACCTAAGCCAGTAACGCGTAGTCGAACCCAGATAAACCTTGTTCTCAACAAGACCTTGCACCAGATTCAAGCCCTCCGCATCCGCCGGGCGTTCGCGGTGTATGCTGATCTTCTCCGGCCTGACACTCAAATGCACAGCATCGCCGATCGCCCGCGGCCTGTCGTTAAAGACCAGCACATCCGGCAAACCATCAATCTGCACCCGGCTGTATTCCGCCCCCAATGATTCTGTCACCTGACCGTCAAAGAAGTTGGTATCCCCAATAAAGGCCGCCGTAAAACTCGATTCCGGCGTCTCGTAAATCTGCGCAGGGGTACCGATCTGCTCAATCTTGCCCGCATTCATCACCGCAATGCGGTCGCTCAAACTCATCGCCTCATGTTGGTCATGGGTTACAAAAACAAAGGTGATCCCCACCTCATCATGGATATTATCAAGCTCGATCAGCATCCGCTGCCGCAGCTTTAAATCCAGCGCCGCCAGCGGCTCATCCAGCAGCAGCACCTGCGGCCGGTTTACCAGTGCCCGCGCAATCGCCACCCGCTGTTTCTGCCCACCGGAAATCTGATGCGGACGCTTGTCAGCGTGATCAGCCATCTGAATCAAATCAAGCATCCGGTCCACCTCGCGCACAATCTCCGACCCCGGCCTGCGCGCCACCTTCAGCCCGAACGCAATATTCTCGCGCACACTCATATGAGGAAATAAAGCATAACTCTGGAAAACCGTATTTACCGGACGCCGGTTGGCACTCAAATCAGAAATATCGCGCCCGTTCAGGATAATCCGCCCCGCATCCAGCCGCTCAAGACCCGCCAGCAAGCGCAACAGCGTCGTCTTGCCGCAGCCGCTAGGACCCAACAGCGAAAAAATCTCACCCTGTTCGATTGAAAGACTCACATTCTGCAGCACCTGGACATCGCCAAACCGCTTCGAAACCCCATCAAACTGCAGAAAATCCTTCAATGAGCCCCTCCTGCGCGCATCATTCACCCCCGACGCGCATGCACTAATCATAAGAAAACACCACCCTCAGGTCAATGAAAAAAGAGGGAAACCGGGCAGGCTATCAAATGTCAGCCTGCCGTGCCAACGCGTGCCCATCGCCCCCTGACGGAGGCTGGATAGTACAGTATAATGGCTGACATGAGCCATCATTTTAAAAGCCATTCAGTTGGAATTCTAGGCAGTGGAGCCATGGGGCTGCGCTTTGCGGCCCTGCTGCACGATGCCGGTTTTGGCGTTCAGCTGGTCGATAGCGATGACGCGGTTGTCAGCGCCTTGCAGGATGGCTTTTCGGTTCAGGACGGAGAGGGGCTGTCAGGCGCGGAATGCGCAACAAGCGCGGGAGGGCGCTATTGCCTGCCGGTCAGCCAAGATACTGCGGCCCTGTCCGGCTGTGCTGTCGTTTTCGTGTTTGTCAAGGCGACCGCCACGGCTGTTGTTGCGAAGGGCTTGCCGGACTGGGTCGGGCCGGCCACCATTGTCGTGACCCTGCAAAACGGGCTGGGCAACCGCGAGGCTCTGGAGGAGGCGCTGGGCCGGCCCGTGGTGGCCGGCACTACCGCGGTGGGGGCGGCCCGCAGCGGCCTGGGCACCGTTTTGGCCGGCGGCAACGGGCCTACGGTAGTCGGCGGCGGAGGCGATGGACAGGCGGCACAGGTGGCCGGCCTGCTGGCGCAGGCCGGCCTACCGGTAAGCATCACCCCAAACCCGCAAAAAGCCATCTGGGAAAAGGCCGTAGTAAATGCCGCCATAAATCCGCTGGGAGCACTGCTTCGGGTGCCTAACGGTCAGTTACTGAACAACCCGTCGGTCAGTGAATTGCAACAGGACATCATAGCCGAGGCCGTCATGGCGGCCGGGTTGGACGGGGTTCAACTGGATGCTGGCGAATTGTTTGTCAGCACACAGAACGTTTGCCGCCAAACGGCCTCAAACCGCTGTTCCATGCTGCAGGATATCGAGGCTGGCCGCTCAACCGAGATCGATGCCATTAACGGTCGGGTGCTGGCAATCGCAGCTGCTGCCGGTCATCAGCTGCCCGTCAACAGCGTTATATGCCGGCTGGTACGTTCAGCGTCATTTCTTTCTCTGTAGAGTCGATTTTACCCGGATTGCCTGACCATCAATCTTTTTTCCGTTTAGTGCATAAACAGCCCGTTTGGCATGCTGCACATCGACAATCTCAACAAAGCCGAAGCCTTTTGATTTGCCGGTTTTTTCATCCATTACAATGTTACAGGATTTTATCTGGCCGAATGGGCTAAAAAGCTCCATCAATTCTTGTTCGGTAATTCTTCGAGGCAGGTTGCGTACCAATATGTTCATTGCAGCAGGATACCTTGCTTTGCATAATTAGGATAGTCAGCTAGCTGGCGGCAATCTCCGAGCTAAAGCGGAAGCTGATTTTAGGGTTGTCAGCAATGATCGATTGTAGCATCCAGCCTGATTCAGCCAGATAGACCGGGCGTTTATCCTTATCCCAGGCGATCTGGGCCTCACGATATTGCATAAAGGCGTCCAGATCCTTGGCATTTTCGGCGGTAATCCAGCAGGCCTTATGGTAGGACAGGGGTTTTAGCCGGCAGCTGGCGTTGTATTCAGCCGAAAGGCGGTGCTGGATTACCTCGAACTGCAGGTCGCCAACAGTGCCGACAATCAGCCGGTTGCCGATCCGCTGGGTAAACAGCTGGGCAACACCTTCTTCGGTTAGTTGCTGAATGCCCTTGCGCAGCTGCTTGTCGCGCATGGGGTCGGCGTTAATCAGTTCCTTAAAGATGGCCGGCGAAAAGACTGGAATCCCTGTAAAGGTAAACTGCTCGCCCTCGGTCAGGGTGTCGCCGATTTTCAGATCACCGCGGTCATAAAGCCCGACAACGTCGCCGGGAAAGGCTTCATCGATGATTTCCTTCTTTTGGGCCATGAAGCTATAGGGGGTAGAAAAGCGCATCTGTTTGCCGGTGCGCACGTGCAGAAAGGCCTTGGAACGCTCAAAACGGCCCGAGCAGACACGCAGAAAGGCAATGCGGTCACGGTGCCGGGGGTCAAGGTTGGCGTGGATCTTGAAGATAAAGCCGCTAAAGGATGACTCTTCAGGCTGTACCTCGCGGGTGGTGGCCGGACGGGGAATGGGCGCTGGAGAAATCTTTACAAAGGTTTCCAATAGCTCACGGACCCCAAAGTTATTAAGGGCAGAACCAAAGAACACAGGAGCCGTTCGTCCGGCAAGGTATTCTTCGCGATCAAAATCATCATATACTCCGTGTATCAATTCGACGTCTTCACGCAGCTGTGCGGCATCCTGATCACCGATTTCTTCATTCAGCTTTGGGCTTTCCAGATTGTCAATCAGGCGCCTTTCGGCTTCAACAACCGTTTTCCCCGGACTGAATAGATACAGGTTTTTTTCGTACAGGTTATACACACCCTTAAAGCGTTGCCCCATGTTGATAGGCCAGGTTAGTGGTCGCACACGAATGTTCAGCTTTTCTTCCAGCTCGTCCATCAGCTCAAATGGCGGGCGGCCATCGCGGTCAAGTTTGTTAATGAAAACAATAACCGGGGTATCCCGCATGCGGCAAACTTCCATCAGGCGTTCGGTTTGTTCCTCAACACCCTTAACGCTGTCAATCACCAGAATAACGCTGTCTACGGCGGAGAGTGTGCGGTAGGTATCCTCTGCAAAGTCTTTATGACCGGGAGTGTCCAAAATATTTATCAGTTTCCCCGCATATTCGAAGGACATAACGCTGGTAGCTACCGAGATACCGCGCTGGCGTTCTATCTCCATAAAGTCGCTGGTTGCGCCGCGGTCTATCTTGTTGGACTTAACGGCGCCTGCTTCGCGAATTCGGCCGCCAAAGAGCAATAATTTTTCTGTCAGGGTAGTCTTACCGGCATCGGGATGGCTGATAATGCCGAAGGTTCTTCGGGTTTCAATCTCGGTTTGCAGAGGGCTGTTTTCCATCGCCTATTGGTAGCACAAAGACAGTTCATGGTCAAATGGCAACCACCAGGAGCTAGTCAGATCAGGAGGGTTTTTGGAGGTGAGGGGAATCGAACCCCTGTCTTGCACCGGCCGCTGACAATGTCTACACGCTTAGTTTCGCATTGTTATTCCAGATATCCAGGGCCGCGGAACCCGCCCGGCTACCTGTAGGCTGGATTAGTGTCCCTTATGCCTTCCAGTCGCGACATAAAGCAAGCCAGGTTTTATTACAAGCGACCGCAGCCTCCCGGCGGCGTCTGCGGTGCCCGAGCTCGAGTGCTTACGCTGCTGCGAGCATGGTGTCGTCGTTGCCAAAAGCAACTTCAACAACGTTATCTTCGTTTTTGGCAGATAACTTTTATTTTGCCGGTTTTAGGAGTCAGCTCTCCGCGTGCAATCATCAACGTGTACCAAATACAATCGAATCCAGTACACCCCCTTTAGGGATAGTGCAAAATATACAGTCTGCAGCCGCGACGGTCAAGCTGGGAACAGGCCCTGATTCACCAGGCGCTCATACAATTTTTGGCTGCAGGCAACAGCCTGCGAAGGCAGGGGATTTGGCCGTCCACTGAAATCACAGAGTACCGCCCCAGCCTGGCTCAGGATGGGGTACATAGGCGCAATGTCCCATATTGCAAGCTGCGGATCAATCATGATATCACCGCGGCCGCTGGCCAAAAGCAGGTAGCCGTAGGCATCGCCCCATGTCCTGGCAATGACCGGTTGCTGTAAAATATGCTGTAGCCAGCCATCTTCTTTCAGCGCGATATCTGATTGCATTAGATCAGCAAAATCTGAAGTGTAAACCCGCAGTGAATCACCAGGGTCTGCGACAGACACCTGTTTACCAGCACTGTCTTTTGTATACATTCCTATACAACCAGATACCATTTCTCCGCTTGGTGGGTTATTTATCACCCCAATAACGGGTTTACCTTGATGTAACAGGGCTGTCAGGTTGCAGTATAGCGGTACCCCGTTGATGAAAGATTTTGTTCCGTCAATGGGATCCAGAATCCAGGTGAATTCACGGTATTCCTGTTGACCGAATTCTTCACCGTGAATAGCGTGGTCAGGGTATCGTTGCTCAATCATTTCCCGCATTAATAGTTCGGTTTCCCGATCGGCGCGGGTCACCGGGCTGGCATCAGCTTTCCAGTCGATTTCAATTGATTGACCAAACCATTGCAGGCTATGTGCACTGCCGGCCCTGGATAATTCCTCTGCAAAGCTCCACAGTTCATTTTTTTTGCTATCGTCGATGTTATCCCACTCGGTATTCATATCTTTGCTCCTGAATTAGATTCGCATCTCACGCATGGCATCGCGCTGCTGGTCTCGGGCCTTGATGCTCTGCCGCTTGTCGTGCAGCTTTTTACCTCGGCACACCCCAACATCAACCTTTATTAAGCCGTGTGACAGGTACATCCCAATAGGTATCAGGGTGTAGCCTTTCTCTTCGACCCGTTTGCGCATCTTTTCAATTTCCTTTTTGTGGGCCAGTAGTTTGCGAGGGCGGTCACTAACGTGGTTATGGATATTCCCATGGCTGTATTGCGATATGTTAAGGCCGTATAAAAAAAGCTGTCCCTTGCTGATGCGGCAATGGGCATCGGCGTAGGAAAACTGGTTGCTTTTAACGGATTTGACCTCGGTTCCTTGTAGCACAATGCCGCATTCATAGCTGTCCTCGACCAGGTATTCATGCAGGGCGCGTTTGTTTTTGATTAATAGTTTTCGTCCGCCGCCGCTTTCCTGTTTACTCATCAGCGATCCTTTCCAGCGCCACGCGGAAGCCCAAGTAGGGAGTGGCCTGATCAACCGGCTGGCTGCCTATGGCCTCCAATTCAACAC
>CAZDYA010000032.1:0-10131 GCA_964509515.1 uncultured Spirochaeta sp. | reverse complement strand
CAGCAGAACCAGGCTTCCGTTATTCTTGATTCCGTCGTAGACCATGTTCATGGCTCTTAGCTGCAGGGCAGCCGGGTCGTCCTTGTACTTATTCTGGGCCTCGACCATTTTTTGAGCCAGGTAGACTTCTGTGTCGCCAAGTATCATTCTGGCTTGCTGCTCACGATCAGCCTGAGCTTTTTTGCTCATGGCATCCTCGAGCTCTTTCGGGATTATTATGTCGGTGAATTCAACGGACAACACCGTGATGCCCCACGGATTGGTCTTGGCGTCAAGGATGCCCTGCAACTCGCGTCCGATGCGGTCGCGTTCAGACAACAGCTCCGTCAAAGTGTGCGTGCCGATGGCGTCCCTCAAGGCTGTTTGGGCTGAAAGCGCGACGGCCTCCATATAGTTTTCCAGCTCCAGGATGGCCTTGCGGGCGTCCCAGATCATCCAGAAGCATATGGCATCAATGTGGACTGGGACGTTGTCTTTGCTTAGGGTGCGCTCTGCCGAGAAGTCAGTAACACGGATTCTGGTATCAACCTTGGCAGCAATCCTGTCAATGAATGGCAGCACAAGGAATAGCCCCGCACCTTGAACCCGCGAAAATTTTCCGCGGCGCAGGATGATTGCTTTGTCCCAGTGTTGCAGCATTTGCAGCATGGCCGCAGGCATAAGCGAGATGGCCGGCAGTGCCAAAATCAGTATTTGCTGCCACGAGGGCTGACCCGCTGCTGGTGGCGGGCCGGCTACGACTATCTGAATTATGGATGCTGTCAGCAGGGCCAGAATCAGCATTACCCAGTTGGGCAGTATTATTAACAGCAGCGAGGCTCCCAGTAGACCGCTGAACATTCCGGCAATGGACATAGGGGGAATGGTTCCGCCTGTAAGGATTATGACGGCCAATCCGGTCGAGGCAAGCGCAAACATCAATAGAATCGAAAATGTGGAAAAACGGAAATCGGTGGGAATATTTCGTGCCGGGGGGTTTTTTATTCGCGGGCTATGGCCGGTAGAAAAAACATTTGGGAAAAAATTCATATAGCATCCTCCTTGCTGCTCATTTCATGCAGCATTGCAATGATGTCATCGGGTAAGAGCCCATAGGCGCGCGCCTGTGTGATAGCGGTCTGGCAGATATCGGTTAACACGCGTTCTTTTTCAACATCTGACAGCTGAATCTCGGTGTCAGAGATAAATGTGCCGGTGCCCTGTTGGGTGTTGACTATGCCGCGCAGCTCCAGCTGGCTATAGGCCTTGGCGACAGTATTAGGATTGATTTCCAGTTCGACAGCCAGGCTACGCACGGTCGGCAGTTGGTCGCCGGGTTTCAGCCGGCTATCGGCTATGGCCATCTCAATTTGCAAAATGATTTGCTTGTAATATGGCACGCCACTTTGATGGTTCATGGAAAAGACCATTTAGCCCCCTGTTTATTGTATTACTAACATAGTACAATAATACAATAAACCATTGGTTTCAAATTTGCAAGAATTTTTTGAGGGAACAGGAGCTTCCTTGACAGAGACTATTGCATCGAATACCATTGCCCAAATTACCGAAAACGGAGTAACAATATGAAGCGAAATGCCAATATCGTAGCTACTGGGCACTATGTTCCGGAGCGTAAGATTACCAATGCCGACATGAAAGAAGAATTTTCCAAGATCGGTTTGGGCGAAGTTGTAGACAAACTGGAAAAAAGCACTGGTATCCTGCAGAGGTACTATGCTCCTGATGATTGGGCAGGTTCTGATCTGGCTGTTCCAGCTTGTCAGATGGCCATGAAACGCGCCGGCATTACCCCCGATCAGGTTGATCTGATTGTTCTGGGGACTGACTCACCGGATTATATCACCCCCGCAACATCAACCGTTGTTCAGCACAAGATTGGTGCCAAGAATGCCGGCACCTTTGACGTAGGCTGTGCTTGTTCCTCATTCCCAGCTGGTGTCGCTATTGCATCTGGACTGATCCAAAGCAATCCGAACCTGAACAACGTTTTGGTTGTTAGTGTTTACATGATGCGCAAGCTAACCGATCCGAAGGATCCCAGCATCTTTTTTTACGGGGATGGTGCAGGGGCAGCAGTTTTGCAGCCTGGCAAGAAAAAAGGGTTTTTAGGTACCAAGATGATTGCTGATGGGCAGTACGCCAAAGCATGGGGGATCTTCTCTGGAGGAACATTTGAACCAGCCAGTGTTGAGTCGGTAGAAGCAGGCCGCACCACCGTTAAGCTGGTTGGTGAATATCCCGCCGATATCAACACCCGCAACTGGCCGAATTTGATTCGCGACCTGGCCAAGCAGGGCGGTTTCAAGCTTTCTGATGTGGATCAGATTATTTTCACTCAGGTAAACAAACACGCTATCATGCAGGTGCTGGAAGAGTTGGGGATGGATGAATCCAAGGCTCACATCATTATGGAAAAATGGGGATATACCGGTTCGGCTTGTATTCCTATGGCCCTGGATGATGCTGTAATGGCCGGCAAGGTTAAGAAAGGCGATCTGGTAATGATGGTTGGTTCCGGTGTTGGTTACAACATGACTGCAACTGCTTATCGCATCAATACCGAGTTGCCAAAGAACTGATTCAGGTTTTGGTATTTACCAAGTTGAAGCTGACCGGAATACCGGTCAGCTTTTTTTGTCTACTTGCAGGAAGTCAGCCATAAGATCAAGGAATTCCCTGGCCTTTTCCATAAAGGTAAGGTGACCGCAGGCCGGGATTTCCTTATAGCTTACGTTGGGAAAAAGCGAACAGATTTTCTTTTGAACAAAGGGAGGGGTCAGCATGTCGTATTCACCAGCAATCAGTAGAATGGGCACCTGGGTATTGGCATACTCTGCGGCCAATTCGGTGGTCTGTTTGATATAGCTATCCTCGGCTTCGAGCAGATTCCAAAGGGCCTTTTTGCGGTCCTTGTAACGCTCAAACAGGGCCTCTTTCATTCTGGGAATATATGGCTCAATCCGTTTTAAGAATTCGCTGCTAAATAGTTGAGTGTATAAGGAGTCTACCCAGATTTCCATCTGGTTTAATGTCAGTATTTTGCGGGCTAGCTGCGATTGATAGTGATAGGTCAGCTCATCTGTCAGGATGGCTCCGGACAAGATTGCCTTGTTAACTGATTCGGGGTACTTGCGGATAAATTCCGTTGCTACAAAGGATCCAAATGATACGCCAACCGGATTTACAAAACGCGGTTCAAGCTGAAGAGTATCGATTATCGACTTAAGGTAATCGGCATATTCGGTAATGGAATAGGGCTTGTCATCACTGGTGGATTTGCCCTGTCCCCGGTAATCCCAGATCAACACATCGTAGCGCTCAAGCAGTGCGGGTATGAATTGCTGCCAGGATGATGCTTCCATGGCGACGCCGTTCATTAGTAGGATAGCCGGCCTGTCCTTATCTCCATAGTATTCGTAGTAGATCTTAACCTTGTTGTGTTCAGAAAAGCCACTGTGTGACGGTTCAAGATTGCCCATGTTACCTCCTGCCTGAGTATTAACAGTAGCACCCCCCTTGGAAAGCTGTCAACAAATGGTTGTAAATCCGAACAGCGTAGAGTACCGGGGCGTGGGCATCCATGTTGGCGTCGCGGAAAAAATCGGTGGCGAATTGTTTGGAGCGTATGCGGGCTGCAATGGCCTTGCCAGCGGCCCGAATATTTCCCCTGATTAGGCCTCCGATATGCGTCGGCGCGGCTGGCGGATTCAGGCTTAGCTTGGTGTCGTTTTCAAAGAATAGTACTTGTCCGTGGTTCGCATAAGTATTTTTTCCTTTGCTACTCTTTGGGAAGTTTGTCGGCAGATATGGGAAAGGGTCACCGTTGTTTACAAAACGGAAAACATCCTTGGGCAGATAGGCGTTAAAATCTTCATTGCCAACACGCATTGCGCCATAGGTATACAGGGGCGTTTGTTCATGGCCAGCTCGTCCGTACCATGCTGCCGACAGGGTGGCAAGGGAGCCGCCCATGCTGTGCCCTGTAAATATCACTTTTTTGGCCAAGCCGCTTTGCAGTAGTGAATCAATATGGGAAAACAGGTTGTTCTTTGGATCAAGGGTCTCATCAAAGGCAAGCTTGAATCCCTGGTGGACCCTGCCCATGCCGTAAAAGTCGGTCATGTTGATATTCATGTCACTGATAATGTCGTGAAAGGATTTAGGGCTCTTTATTTCTGTGCCGCGAAAGGCAACGATGCAGTATTCATTCAAGATAAAAGTTATTAGCTGTGTTGTGTCCCAGGAAAAATACCGCAGGTGGCTGGCCTTGATATGCCGTAGGACCCATTTGACGAAACCCGGATGCTCATAAGCCAGCAGGGAAATCTCTGCCAGCCACCAGGCGGTGGGCAAGTGGCATTTCCCCGAGGCCTCTGGTTTGAAAGGGATGGACTCGTATCCTTCGAAGTATTCGTAGTTCATGTTAGGGGGGAAAAGGACGGCAAAATCAATGGACTTGGGTTGCATAATTAACTATAGCAGGTATTTTTTAGGGTGAAAACTTGACAGATCAATTACCCTAAACTATACCTTTTATTAGGAGGTCCTAAATATGGGAAAAAGAAGTTATTTGTTGACATTGCAGCTGTCCCTTTTCTTTGGTTATCTGGGTTTTGACCGCTTCTATTTGGGAAAGATCGGTACCGGTATGATCAAGCTTATTACTCTTGGGGGCTGTGGTATTTGGTGGCTCATTGATTTGTTCATGTTGCTTTATAACAAGACTACAGATGTTAAAGGTGAGGCTTTGGCTGGTCAGGAAAAACGTGATCCGGTAATGCTTGTTTTGCTGTCGTTGGTTCTCCTGGATCGTTTTTATCTGGGACAAACCATGCTTGGCATTGTCAAGCTGATAACCTGTGGTGGTTTTGGTATCTGGTGGCTGTATGACATCTATATGGCGGTTACTGGAAAGCAGAAGGATGAGCAGGGCCGTGAAATCGCCGCTGATACAGTCAAGTATCAGAGCGTTGCGCTGGTTTTTGCCTTGTTCCTTGGTGTGTTCGGCTTTGACCGCTTCTATTTGGGTCACCGATCAATCGGCATGCTTAAGCTCTTCACCTTCGGAGGCTTCGGGCTGTTTTCTGCCATTGACCTGATTCTTATTTTTCTTAACAGCATCAAGGATGCTCAGGGGAATGCGCTGGTTCAAGAGTAATCTGACAGAAATTTCTCGAAAATTTGCCGTGCGGATAGCCGCACGGTTTTTTTTTCTGCTGAATGTGTTATTGTGTATCCTGAGAGGATTAGATGAACAAAGGAAAAATTATTATACGCGTAGCAGCAGCGCTTTTGGTGCTTGTGCTGACCGGATGTGCAAGTGCTTTGCACCAGTCTGGCTATTATCGAAATCAAATTGATCCGCAATACCCTGGTAGCGATTTTATGCGGGTTGATCAAGAAGTATTAAAGATGTCGGGCAGGCAGAATGTCAGCATGGAGCAGTTAGCCGATCAACTGGGCGCTATTGCCGCTACCGATTGGGAAAAAGCCAGGGCAATCCATACCTGGATTGTCAGGAATCTTGAATTCGACAGGCGGGCTTTTACCCAGGAACTGGAAGTTAGTTGCGATGCCGATGATGTTCTGAGTGAGCGCAAAACGCTTTCTTGCGGCTATGCTGCCCTTTTTCAGCGTTTGGCAGAAGAGCTGGGGCTGGAAAGTGAGCTAATTCAAGGCTATGTAAAGGACTCGCGCTATGAGGGTTTTGATACGGTTGCCAATAATCACGCATGGAATATTGTTACTATTGATGGTCAGTCCGCAATAATTGACACTGCCTGGGCGGCCGGACAGGCAAGGGATGACGATTTTTCCAAGGATTATGATGAGTACTATTTTAATCCCCCGCCGCAGCAATTGATTTTTTCTCACTATCCTGAGCAGCAGGCCCGCCAGTTGCTGGACGAACCCCTATCGCGCGAGGAGTATTTTCGTCTGCCGCAGATACCACCACACGCCTTTGATCGCGGGGTTAACCTTTCCCTGATTTTGGAAAGAACCAGGGACGGCAAGACTATCACCATGCCGATCTTTTACGAGGTGGATAATCCATATTATCTGGAAGAATTCCCCATGGTGGATTCCATAATGGAGGGCGAGAGGCTTCGTCTGGTTATCAAGGCCCCGGAAGATCAGCTTTATGTGGTTAATGGCATTAGTACAGATGTGGTCGAAAAAATATCCGGACGCTTTGTATATGATAGCCGGGTGGGTCAGGAAACGGTTACTCTATACGTCAGGGTTGGACGTGAATACCAGAAAGCCCTTGAGTATCAGGTTCACTCTTCCTGGATTCCCGATGAAGATTGATTTATTGCTCTAGATGATTCCGCGGTCGGTCAGGAAGGATTCAAACAGATCCAGGATGATTGGATCCAGGCGCAGGCTTTCCATGGTGAAGTCTTTATGCATTGTTTCAATGGCCTGTGCCGGGCTGAGCGCTTTGCGGTAAAGACGGTTGTGGTCGGTGAGTGAGTCAAAAACATCAACGACTTCCAGCATCTTGACCGGAAAGTAGGCAATGACCTGGAAGGCTAGCAAGGGTTCCAGCTCATACGATACCAGGTATTCAATGCGAGCCTTGGGGTTAATTTTCAGGAAGGCTGGCAACAATTCGCGAAAATAACCGTAGCCAGCCGGATCGCCGTAGTATTCATGGTGGTATCCGGTAATTACAGCGGCTTCACGCGGGTAGGCCGAACGTTCCATGATGGCCTTGTATCCCAGGGTAACATGCTTGGTGATTATCTCGCGGTTGTAACCGGCTTCGCCCTCGTGGTACTCGATGTCTTCGGCCTTGCCGATGTCATGCAGCAGATACCCAACCGCCGAGGTTCTAATTTCAGGGAAGGTGAGGGAGCGCATTCCGTTGTAAAAAACCCTCTCCAGGGTCAGCTCATGCTTCTCCAGGTGGGGCAAAAGGGGGCGGTAAAAATTGCGGTATTTGCCGGCAAAGCGCGAACGCAGTTGGCTGGACATGCTCGTTGTCTTGTACTGCTCATTGTAATAAAGCAGAAAGGAAAAGCCTAACAGGAAAACACGGGCTATGTGTTGAACCACAGTGCCGTTTGACTTTTGCACCAGCAAGGATGTCGTGTTCCCCTTATAGAAGTATTGTTCCAATAATGTCTGGGTGGCAACAACCATTGACTCGGTGGCCTTGGCGAGTTCTTGAGTATAGCGCTTGGCTTCTGTTCCTGTCATTTGAATTGCCTGTTCAATGGCCGCCTTGTTAGCCAGGGCGGTTGAAGCACTGGCCTCGTTTAGCACTTCGGCTACCTTTTCTGGCGTAGATTTCTTGCCCAGGCTTTCCATTAATTGTACGTGACCGCTAACCAACTCAAGCAGTTCAGAGGCTGATAGTTCGCGGATTTCGGAATACTCCGGTCCAAAATTGGGCGGCATATCGGGCGCTGGGGTGCTTGCTGGTGTGGCATCCGCCTTGCCGGCCGGCGTGGGTTGGGCCGGGTCCAAGGAGGGAGCCCCGACGATAGCAGCAGTTGATGGATTTGGCGTTTTTACGGCTAGCAGTGAAGGGAATTGCTCTATTAGTCTTTCAATAGCAGTTTCATCAACATAGAATTCAAAATCACTGGTAGAAAGATAGAATCCCGGGTCATTGTGAAGAAGCGTTTTGACTGGCATAGCCTTCATGGACCCTGTGGATATGCGCCTGGCAATAACCGTTGCTCCAATGGACGCCAGAAAGGATGGCGCGCGGGGTTCCATATCAGCAATTATACGTAATAGGGTCAATGATTCATCTTTCATATTGATTGTCAGATTATGGTCGCACCGGTCTGCTGACTTGTCAACTTGTTTTGGGGCGACACTTGGACAATGATTGGATATACTTTTTTCAGGAGGCTACATGGGCAATGGTTTATTTGATTTCTTTGTAACTGGTGGACCTTTCATGTATCCGCTGCTTTTGTTCTTGTTCATCGGGATGACTTTGATTATTGAGCGCTGTTTGTTCTTTTTCCGCTTTGACTGGAGCATCAATTCCGGGTCGGAAGGCTCTCCTTTTGATGCCCTATTAAATAAAAACCGCGGACAATATCATGATGATCCCGAGAGCTTTAACCGCTTTATGGAAATGGATTGCAGGGCCTTGCTGCAAGGCCTGGACAAGGGACTTGATATGCTTGCTGCCATAGCGGGTATCGCACCGATAACCGGATTTTTGGGCACGGTTACCGGGATGATAATTGCCTTTCGAGACATCGTTGCCGCCGGTGATGTGAGCCCAGGCCTGATAGCCGCGGGGATATACCAGGCGTTGATCACTACCGCTTTCGGATTGATAATAGCCGTTTTGGCGACATTTTTCAGCGTGCTTTTTAAGGCGCGAATTTCGCGGTACATGAAGAACATGGAGCAGGCAAGTAATCGTATGTATCGTACTCTTAGTGAAAGTCAGGGTCGTGAATGAAGCTAGAGCATGAGGAAATTCTTGATAACGATTCATGGCAGAGTAGTACCAGTGATATTGCTTTCCTGCTGGTCGTTTTTTTTATCTTAACTGCTGGTGCCGTTGCCGTTAAGATCATTCCTTTGGGCCTGCTGCCTGCCGGCTCGGATATCGTGTTAAACGAAGCTCCCGTTGAGCTTGTAATAAATAATGCCGGGATATTGTCCATGGATGGCAAGCCGGTGCAGTTCGCAGAGTTACCTGAGCTGCTGGATGGCCAAGGCTTCTATCGAATTACGGTGCATGATAGCCGTAGCTATCAGGAGTTTATTGATCTGCTGGGGGCCTTGAAGCAGGCCGGGATTGGGCAGATTGATTTGGTGACCGAGGGGGCCGAATGAAGTTGCTTTCAACAATACCGCTGCCGCGGATGAATCTGACCCAAATGGCCGATATGGCGTATCTTCTTCTGATCTTTGTAATCCTTTTAAGCTTGAGCAGCTCCGTAGAGCCAAATGCGGATGGTTTGCCAACGGTCACGAATTCAGGCGAGAAAGAAATGGCTACCGTGACACTTGTAATAAGCGAAGCAGAAGTCAAGCTAGGGGACCAGGTATTTGAAAGCCTGGAGGAGCTTGGCAATGGCTTGGCCCTGGTTGCAGAAGCACAGACCATTGCACTATCTGCATCCGGGGATCTAGCCTTTGGAAGAATCAGAAAAGTACTGGCTCACCTGGAAGGCCAGGGTTTTTCCAATATCGCTTTTAGTGTCCGTGAATTGCGTTAGGGAAGAGGTGTTATGCACTCATTTGGTGATTACATAAAGCCGGCGTTTTTCAGTTTGATAATTATCTCGGTGGTGTTATGGTTGCCGCTCTCGTTTGCCGGCGAGGTGGTGATGGCTGAGGGTGGCGGTGATTTGGGCTTTCGGCTGGTGAATTATCAAGTGCCGGCAGAGGCCCGGCAATCGCAGGAAGCGCAGGCAGCGGCGGCCGAGCAGTTGGTGGCCAGCCACGCGTCTGCCGACCAGGATGTTGAGGCCGCGCAGGCAGTGGCGCCCGAGGTGACCGAGGTGACCGGGGTGAACGGGGTGACCGGGGTGAACGGGGTGAACGCGGCCGCGTCCGGTGCCGGGGCATCCACAGCCGAAGCAGTTTTCGATTACGTGCCGGACTATAGCAGAAACAAAAGGCCAGTGTACCCCGTGGCTGCAATCCGCATGGGTCAGCAAGGCTCGGTGGGACTGATCCTTCACCTGGATCATGCCGGAAATGTGGCCGATGTCGTCGTGGATGCCAGCTCCGGCTATGAGCTGCTTGATCGGGCGGCGGTACAGGCGGCCGGGGAATGGCTTTTCCCTGATGGCGCATCTTCCGGGTTCAGGATGGTGCGCACACGCATACGATTTGTTCTGGAATAATGTTGGCTAAAAATCGAACTCGGCACCAAGCGTCAGCTTGAATCCTTCCAGAGGGTAATTGCGGATGTCGTAGGTCATAACGTTGCCTACATTAGCGGCTTCGATGAATAATGATAGTGTTTTGCTTTGCGCCTGATTCGAGATTTTTGCTCTTAAAAAAATGTCGACAATGGCTGCGGGCGGGATGAATTTCAGACCGTTGGATGTGATCAAGATATAATCCTGAAAGGTGAGTATGCCCCCCAACTCAAAGGGGCCCACCGTCCAGCCGACAGACGCATAGGCCGCATTC
>CAZDYA010000031.1:0-10390 GCA_964509515.1 uncultured Spirochaeta sp. | reverse complement strand
TCTCCAAGGATGTTGGCCGCAAGATACGGACTGTGGCCGAGCAGTCCTTGGCGGTCAAGGAGAATGTGCAGGATGGTTTTACGATTATCCGGCAAAACCTGCAGCAGATGGATCATGTCAAAACCTCTTACATGCAAACCATCGACGGGATCAAAAACCTGAGTGAGCATATCAGCGGTATATGGGAGATCGTTAAAATAATTAACGGCATCGCTGGACAGATCAAGATCATTGCTTTTAACGCGGCACTCGAGGCATCTTCGGCTGGTGAAGCCGGCAAGAACTTCGAAATTGTTGCCAGCGAGATCCGTCGCCTGGCCGATAACACCGTGGCGTCGACCAAGGAAATCCGCAGCCGCATCGGCGAGATCGAAGAGGCATCGGACAAGCTGATACAGTTCTCGGGCAGTGATTCAGAAAAGATACAGGAGGCCTGGAAGCTGTCGCAGGTAATTGAAGACCTTTTCGCCAAAATCCTGCAGTCCTCCGAGGCTTCGGCCGAATCAGCCGAAGAGATTCAGGGCTCGGTCGACAAGCAGGTAAATGCCTTTGAGCAGATACTGATTACCCTAAGGCAGATTTCCGAGGGGATCAGCGAGTTTACGGCTTCGATAGACGAGAACAGCACTACGGCTGAGTCTTTGAATCAGACTGTGCAGGTATTAAACAATATTGTCCAGCGGCATCAGGTTAGCAAGATTGCTGGCGGGACAGGAGGAAAAAAACGATGAACTTATTACCCAAGAAAACGCTGGCTGGAAAGATCAGTTTAGCCATCACGGTTCCTTTTGTTTTGATAATTGCCGGCATGGGCTTTTTGAGTACAATTCAGATTCAAAGCCAGCTGGAAAAGATGTCCAGCCAGCAGCGCAGCAATACTCTGCATTCGGCTGTCAGGCTGATCAATGATCATGTTGATGCCTCGGTCAAGAATTATTTGCGTTCGGTGGCAGAGTCAAACCGTAATCTGCTCGAATTGTACTACCGCCGTGTGCTTGCTGGCCAGCTAAGTAGGGCGCAGGCCTTGCGCGAATACAGCCGGATAATGCTTGATCCGGACTATGGACGCATTGGCACGACAGGCTATCTGGCCGGGGTGGATACCAGTGGGGTCCTGGTTATTCATCCAAAGTCACAGGGAGTAAATGCCAGCGGTCACGCCTTCATGCAGGAAGCCATGAAAATGAAGAACGGCTATCTGGAATACGAATGGAAGAACGTTGGCGAAGAGGTTGCCAGGATCAAGGCAGGATACCTTTCCTATTTTGAGCCCTGGGACATCATGGTCTGGGCTTCTTCTTATAAGGCGGAGTTCAGCTCTCTGGTTGATATTGAATCGCTGGCTTCTACGGTCGAGGAAATCAAAGTGGGAGAGCAGGGCTTTGTGATGCTGATTGATCAGGATGGCAGGGTATATGCTGGTGGTCACAAGCTGACCGTGCTGTTGCCTGCCGGTGACAAAAAGCAGGCCGTATTGAACAAACTGATCGCCGCCGCCAATGAGGCTGAAATCCAGGGCAATGCAGAAAAACTGATGGGCGCAATTGAGTATGACTCTGGCGAGGGGGCTGTGCTGGCATCATGGGTTCGTGTGCCGGATACCAACTGGATAGTAGTCACCAATGAGTTTACCAATGAGTACAAGGCGGTTGTGCGGACCATCAGGCTAATGGTATTTCTGGCAATCCTGATTGCCTCGATAGCAATTGTATTTACCGTCCGTTTCCTTATGCGGCGCTTTCTGGCTCCGATGCAGGGTATTCAGCAGGTTTCTCAGCGTGTCAGCGATGGCGATCTGTCTTCGCATATTACCGATATTTCAGATGATGAGATCGGCGAGATGGCATCATTCTTTAATACTGTGATAGAGGCCTTTGCCATGCTGGTCCGCGATATCCGGCAGGCCACCCAGGTGCTGCTGGAAGCCACCCATACCCTTGGTGCCAGCGCTCAGGAAATCTCTTCGACCGCCAATCAGCAGGCAGCAGCCGTCAAGGAAATCCTTAGTACAATGGAGGATTCGGATACCCTCTCCAAGAATGTCGCTGTCAAGATTCAGGAGGTCGTCAAGATCGCCTATACAACCCAGGAGTCGGTGGAAAAGGGTTTCACCTATATACAGGACAGCCTGGATAAAATGAACGAAATCCGTGAGACCAATGGGAATACCATTGGCGGTATCAAGACCCTGGGCAGCCAGATTGATTCGATCTGGGAGATTGTGAATATCATCAACGGAATTGCAGATCAAACCAAGATTATTGCCTTTAATGCCGAGTTGGAGGCCGCTTCGGCTGGTGAGGCCGGCAAGAATTTCCAGATCGTTGCTGGCGAGATTCGCCGACTGGCCGACAATACGGTCGACTCCACCAACGAGATTAAAAAGAAGATCAACGAGATACAGCACGCTTCGGACAAGTTGATTATTGCCTCCGAAGAAGGGACGCAGCGCATCCGCGAGGGATGGGATATCTCGCAAAGCATCCGGGGAATCTTTGAAGACGTATTAAGCTCCAGTGAAATATCGGCGGCATCGGCGGCTGATATCGCGCATTCAATCAAGATGCAGGTCTCTTCGTTTGAGCAAATCTTTTTGACCCTCAAGCAGATATCCGAAGGCATCAATAATTTTGTTGATTCTACCAGAACAACCAGTGAGTCCTCTGACGGCTTGAAGGACATTGCTGACAGATTCAAGTCATCAATTGACCGCTACTCACTGGGTGAAGAGGCGGGCCGTTCCGGGTCGGCAGACAGTGGGTCGGCAGGCAGTGGGGCGGCGCATGGATAATCAGGAACTGCTTGAGCGGCTGCATCAAAGCCAGAGCGAGGGTGAGCAGCAGACGGCCCCCCAGGAGATGCGCAAATATGTTGTCTTTTTTGTCGGCGATGCGGTCTTTGCCTTGCCGGCCGCCGATGTGCGCGAGATCACCTTTGATAACGTGGTATATTACGTGCCGTTCTTGCCGCCCTATATCCAGGGCTTTGCCAACCGGCACGGACAGCCATACACGGTGTTTGACATCCGGCTGCTCTTTAAAAACGAGAAGTTGGAATCCGGCGCCTTGCT
Source organism: uncultured Spirochaeta sp. (assembly GCA_964509515.1). Taxonomy (GTDB): domain Bacteria; phylum Spirochaetota; class Spirochaetia; order DSM-27196; family DSM-8902; genus Spirochaeta_B. The sequence continues at coordinate 7,320 of CAZDYA010000031.1, read as the reverse complement.
GGTGTTGAATCTGGCGCAGGATCACGCCTGCCTGATGATCAGTGATGTTGATGAGATCGTAAAGGTGCCCCTGCCCGAGGTGCATAGTATTACCTCGGAGGATGAAGACAGTAAATACTTCCTTGAATCATTTACGCTGGATGGCAAGGAGGTCTTTGTTATCAACGCGGTTCGCCTGCTTGAAAGACTGGAGCGTGATCTTGACTGACAATGCGGCTAATGTAGTCAAAGTATTGATGCTGCCCTACATTCCTGCTCAGTTTTTGATCAACCGCAGCCAGTGTTCGTCCAGTATATTTATCAATGATTCCCGACCGCGCAGCGATATAAGCCTTTGGCTGCGCGAAGACCTGGTCAGCGGCGATCTGAGCCTGCCGCTGTTCGATCTGGATAGGTTTCTTTCAGCCTGCTTTCATGTAAAAAGCCCTGGGGCGGCACATCTGGCACTCATAAGAACCTGGGACAGCTTTGCCCCGGATGTGCAAGTACGTTTTCTGGAGCGGGGCCTGGAAGATGGCTCACCACTGGCATTCAGGGTTAGCTCAGGCACTGTTATGGCTGACATGACAGCCGAAGAGTTTTCGCTAAGCCCTGCTGTCGTGCAGGCCCACCTTTGCCGTAAAGGCATTACTGCGCTGGCCCTGCCGCATGAAGAGGGTATGCGATATTTGATTGATCTTGATATTCTGCTGGCCGATTGCCTGCTTGGGGGTTGTGATGAATATAGTGCTGGTTGATGACTCGGCGGTTATCCGCTCAATTCTGCGCGAGGTCTTTGAAAATGCCTTGGGTTTCGAGGTGGTCGCCGAGGCCAGTAACGGTGAAAAGGGGGTCGAGGTAGTTCAGCAGTACCGACCTGATCTGGTCATTATGGACATGAACATGCCGGTGATGAACGGCCTGGAGGCAACCAGAAAAATCATGGCTGATTGCCCGGTTCCGGTCTGCATATTTTCCAACGATGTTGACAGTGATCTGACGGTGCAGGCCTTGGGGGCCGGCGCCCTGGATGCCATACGCAAGCCGGAGCTGGACCGCTTTAATGACAAGGCCTTTCTGCAGGATTTTCTGGCCAGGCTGACGCAGTTGGCAGCGGTGCAGATAAAGCGGTCGGCTGCCGTGGCCGCCGGCCCGGGCGTCAAGGCTGGCAGCGCTGTAATCAAGGCGGTGGTGATCGGGGCGTCGACCGGTGGGCCGGCGGCGCTCAAGGAAGTTTTATGTCGCATCCCCCGGGATTTCCCGGTCGGGATTGCGCTGGTGCAGCACATCGAAGATCGTTTTGACAAGAGTTTTGCGGATTGGCTGAATGGGCAGACGGAGCTCGATGTGCGGCTGGCCGGGGATGGCGAGCGGTTTGAGCCGGGGACGGTTTTGATCGCCCCGGGTGGCAAACATTTGCGCTGCCGCGAAGGTCTGCTGTATCTGGATGACGGTCCCAGGGTGGGCAATCAAAAACCGGCGGTCGACGTGCTGTTTGAGTCCGCTGCCGGATGGTTCGGCCAAAACTTGCTCGCGGTATTATTGACCGGCATGGGGGCCGATGGTGCGTCCGGTTCGGAGCTTGTAAAAAACCGTGGTGGGCATACAGTTGTTCAGGATGAAGCCAGCTGTGCTGTATATGGGATGCCGCGGGCGGCTATAGAAAGGGGAGCGGCCAGTGTTGTGCTGCCGCTGTTGGAAATACCGGAATATCTGCGGGCGTATGTCGGGAAAATATGATTGAGCAGGCTGTTTTTCAACAATTCTTGTCTCTGGTAGAAAACCTGTCGGGAATGTCACCCCCGGTTTCGCACCAGAACCATATCCGTCGCGAACTGGGCAAGCTGCAGGAACGCTATGAGATGGATGCTGCCGACTTGTTAGCGGCCATCCCCGACCGCGAAGATATCCGGCAGGAGTTTCTTAACAGCGTAACCATCAACGAGACATATTTTTTTCGCGAGCAGCGGCATTTTGACTTTCTGCGTGACACCGTTTTTCCAATGTTGGTAGCCGAGCGGCGCCGGCTGCAGCTATGGAGCGTCTCTTGTTCAACGGGAGAAGAGGCCGTTTCGCTGGCAGTTTTGGCGCTTGATCATGGTCTGCAGTTTGTGGTGCTTGCCTCGGATATCAACATGGATGTCCTGCAGCAGCTGCGCAGCGGGCGCTTCTCGCAGCGTTCATTCCGTCAGGATGGTCAGGATTATCATGAAATGCTAAAGGGCCGCGGCCGGCTTGTCGGTGATGTGGCCACCGGCTACTTTGAGCTCGATCAGGCGGTGATGGGTCAGCTGCATATCTTCGGGATCAACGTTAGTGCCGATGAATATCAGCCACAACAGGGCGAACAATTCCCAACCAAGGTTGATGTGATCTTTTTTCGCAACACGCTTTTGTATATGGCCATGGATAAGAGACCGGCGATAATTGATGCGCTGGTGCAGCGTTTGAATCCAGGCGGCTGGTTATTTCTGTCATCAGCCGAGGTGCCTTTTGTTGAGCATCCGCAGCTCGAGATAATTGAACACGGCGGCCTGTACTGCTTTCGCAAGCGGCACCACGCGCCGGCAACAACTGCGCCCAGGGCGCAAACTGCCGCCGATAAAAGCGCCGCCGCCTCAGCCGCCGCCCCCTCCGATAAAGGCACCCTCGCAGCTCCCGCGCCCCCGGCCCAATACAGCCAGAACGAAAGTCGCGCCAAGCAGATCTCCATGGTGCTGGAGGCCATTCACACCGGCCGGGTCGAAGAGGCCGAAAATCATCTGGAGAAACTCAGCACGGACGGCCTGGAAAGTTATATCGAGAGTTTTTTACTAGGCCAGTTATATCGGGCTAGAGAGCAGGCATCTGCTGCCGCCAGGCAGTTTGCCCTGTCTTTTCGGCGCAACCCGCAGTTCTGGCCGGGCAGGTTTTATTACGCCTTGTGTATCAAGGAGAACGAGCCACAGATCGCGCTGGATGAGTTCCGCACCGCGGCGGCCGGCAGTTCCCAAGGCGATTTTGCATTTTTGCTGGATGGCTTTGATGCTGGTCTGTTTGGCCAGATCTCGCGTGACTGGATAGAAAAATTGGAGAAGTCCGGACGCCCAAGGCGCTGATTCCGGCAGATATAATAAAGGAGGAGCAGGTGGCATTACAAAGGGAAGCATTTGTCGGAAACTATCTGGATGAAACATCAGAGAACCTGCAGCTCATAGAAAACGGGGTGCTAAAGCTCAAGAAAGACCCCGAGAACGAAGAAATCCTGAATGGCATTCTCAGATACCTGCACACCATCAAGGGGTCTTCGCGGATGCTCAAGTTCCCGGGCATGGAGCAAACGGCACATGCCATGGAGAATATCTTTAAGGGCGTCAAGGAACAGCGCTACGGCATTACCCCGCCCTTTTTACAGGTGGTGTTCCTTGGCTGTGACCTGATAAAGACTGGTTGTGACACCATTCGCTCCTCGATGGAAGATATCCCGGTTGTCGATAGTTATCTTAATATCTCCGAAAAGATTTATTCCAACGAGCCTTTTGATCTTGAGCAGTTAAAAGAGGACCTGTCATCGGTGCTTCGGACCAAGGAAGGGGCTGCGGTTGCGGGAGATCAGGCTGCCGCCCCGGACGCGACGCAGGCGGCTGATACCCCCCTGCCTTCTGCCAGTAGCCTGCCGGCGGATACCGGCAGCAGTGAATATGAAACGATCAGGGTAAAGCTGTCCAGCATTGAAAAGATCATGCAGAGCATGAACCAGATTGTCATCAAGCAGTTTCAGTTCAAGAAAATCCAGGAGGACCTGCACAGTGCTGCCGCTGCAATGCAAGAGCACTATGTTGAGCTGCGCCGTGATAGCGCCAATGCCGCTATGTATCGTGAATTTCAGGAGCTGCAGAAATCCGTTTCGGCTATTCAAAAAAGCTTTGCCGACCAGATTGCTGTAATTGAGCGCAATACCTATGAGCTGCAGGAGCAGCTGATGCGGCTTACCATGCTGCCGTTGGAGCTTATCTTTGGCAGTATTCCGCGCATGGTAGAAGAAGTCACCGCCATGCTTGGCAAGGATGTTGAATGTCAGATAAGTGGCACCGAGGTTCTGCTGGACAAGGCTATACTGGAAAAGCTCTATGATCCGGTTATTCATATTGTGCGCAACTCGCTGGATCATGGTTTGGAAACCTCGGCTGAACGCGAGGCGTCCGGCAAGCCTGCTCAGGGCAGTCTGGAGATTTCCTGTACCTCCGAGGGTGGCAACATCAACATCAGGATCAAGGATGATGGCCGCGGGATCGACCGAGATCAGGTCGCCCAGCGGGCCCTGGAAAGAAATCTGATCACCCAGGATCGACTGGAAGAGCTTAGTGAAAGTGACATTTATGGTCTTCTGTTCTCACCTGGTTTTTCCACCAAGTCCGAGGTAACCGATCTTTCCGGCCGCGGGGTTGGGCTGGACATTGTCCGTCACAATATTCAAAAGGTTAAGGGCAAGATAACCATTCAAAGCGAAAAGGGCGTTGGAACCGAATTCTTGCTGTCGCTGCCACTATCGCTGGCAACGGTTTCCGGCTTTTTTATCAGCTCTGGTGAGCGCAAGTTCCTGATACCCAGTAATTTCGTGCACAAGATTGTGCGGCTGTCGCAAAAGGACAAGCTCAGCTATTACAACAAGGAAGCCTTCAAGCTGGAAAATCAGATTATTCCCCTTTACTCGCTGGCATCCCTGCTCGGGATCGTTTCGGAAAGTGAAAACCGCGAGCATCTGACTGTGATGGTGGTCGAATCGGTTGGCGAGAGGATAGGGGTGCTGGTTGATGCGGTGCTGCATCACGTTCAGTTGATTTACAAGCCCTTGCCGCGCAATCTGTTGCGGCTCAAGCTTATTCAGGGCATCGTTTTTGATGAGACCTACAGCATCATTAATATCCTGTTTGTGCCCGAGCTGATGAAGGCCTTCAAGAGCATGAAGGCTGTGGATATCCTGAAGGGCAAGGTAGCCGCCCAGGTTCATGCCAAGCAAGTGCTGGTGGTTGATGATTCGCTAAACACCCGCGAGATTGAAAAATCCATCCTGGAGCTGGAGGGCTTTGAGGTAACAACGGCCAATGACGGTATTGATGGTCTGGAAAAACTCAAGGCCGGCCGTTTCGACCTGGTGGTAACCGACATAGAAATGCCGCGAATGGATGGGGTAACGATGGTGGAAAATATCCGCAAGGAGGCAAGGCACAAAACCCTGCCGATCATTGTTATTTCATCGCATACCGAAGAATCCGTCAGGCGCAGCGTTACCGAGGCCGGGGCTAACGCATATATCGTTAAGTCCGATTTTGACCGCAACAGTCTGTCGGCTATCGCGCACCGTTTAACATGATATACAGGAGGCACCGATTATGGCCAAAATATTGATAGTAGATGATTCCGCGGTGGTCTCCGGGGTCTTGGGTGAGTTTTTAAGCGGCGAGGGCCATGAGGTGGTACACGCCGGTGACGGGCTGGAGGGCATCGTCAAGGCCTATCAGGAGATTCCTGATCTGATAATATCGGATGTCGAGATGCCCCGCTTGCAGGGCTACCAGATGAGCCGCCTGCTAAAGAAGCGCCGCGAGATAAAAAAAATTCCTCTGGTTATGCACACCAGCCTTTCCGAGGACCGAGACCGCTTTTGGGCCATGTCCTCGGGGGCCGACGCCTTTGTTAACAAGGATTTTGACAACCTGGAGAAGCTGGCCGAGCTGGTCAAGGAGCTGGTGGCTGCGGCCGATCAGCCGGACAAGAAGGTCATCGCCGAGGATGCCCGCGAGGTAGACGAAGAAAAGGTCATGGAAATGCTGGGGGCCATGTTCGACCGCGAGTTGTTTCGATCAACAATACTGAATGAGCTGGGTGCGGTTGAGCGGCATATCGCCTCGCTGGGGCAATCGGCCATGGAGGTGCTAAAGCTGTTGTCGCGGGTTTGCGATGCCCACATCGGCGGCCTTTTGCTAAGCTTCGGCCGGGCGCGGCTGGCTTACTATCTGCCATCATCTCAGGTCTTTAAAAGTGATCTGACTGATTTTGAAACCCTATGTCATGCTGATTACGCCAATGCCATTCATCAGCCTGCTGACACTAACGAGGACCTGGTTTTTGGATTGGAAGAACGCCCTGACTTCGAAAAACTGCGCTCGGATAATCGCCGGCTAAGTTCATATCTTTGTTTTCAGTTAAAGGGCAAGGGCGAAGAGGTAATCGGCACCCTGCATATAGGTAACCTGAGCAATAACTATTTTTCGGATACCATCTCTGACAGCATCGCCCTGTTCGCCCAAGGTGCTGGTCTGGTGCTGGAGAATTCCTTGTTGTTCAACCGGATTGCGGGTATGGAAAAAAAGATCCGCAATGTTTTTACCAAGTTTGTACCGCCCGAGGTTATTGACGATTTGCTTGACCGGCCGGAAAACAGTACCGAGATGTCAGTGGGCGAGAAGCGCTCGGTTGCCATTTTGTTTTCTGATATTCGTTCTTTTACCGTGATCTCTGAAAACAACTCAGCCGAACAAATTGTTTCGGCGCTTAACAGCTACTTTCAGCTTATGGTTAGCGAGATTAAAAAGCAGGGCGGGGTTATCGACAAGTTTATCGGCGACGCCATTCTGGCGATTTTTGGTGCGCCCCTAAGTTACGAGGACAATGCTGCCCGTGCGGTCAAGGCGGCACAGGGGATGATTTCGCGCTTGGGCGATGTACCGGTCAAAGGGCTCAAGCTGCCGGAAAGCGGCTTTCAGATCGGTATTGGCATCCATGAGGGAACGGTCATTGTCGGTAACATTGGTAGCCAGGATAAATTTGACTACACGGTAATCGGTGACAACGTCAACCTGGCCAGCCGCCTGGAGGGCATAACCAAGCATTATCACCGCAAGATCATTGTATCGGAGGTAGTGGCCGAAAAGGTCAAGGAAGAGGTGCCATTGCGAGAGGTCGACACCGTTAAGGTCAAGGGCAAGGAGCAGGCGACCGCCTTATTTTCTGTAGAAACTGAGCTGGACATGCCATTGGATACGGCTGCCATGGAAGCGTATAAAAAGGGATTGCAGTTGTACCGTATGCAGAGTTGGACAACAGCCGAAGAGTATTTCGCGAAGGTGCTGGAACAAAACCCCGATGATTTTCTGGCAGGCATGTATATTGAACGCTGCCGGGATTTTAGTCAGAATTCTCCCGGCGATGACTGGGATGGTGCGATAGCCCTGGATTTTAAGTAAATGCCTTGGCCTTGCTAGTTGGCATAAAGCTGACGAAATTCCCTGTAGCCGTCACTAAAACCATAGTAGTCGATCAGGTCCTCAAGGGTAGATTTTTCCAGCTCCCCCGGTTTAG
>CAZDYA010000030.1:0-10562 GCA_964509515.1 uncultured Spirochaeta sp. | reverse complement strand
ACGTCATCGAACGCGGCGTTATTATTAGGCAGGACGAGGTTATTCACGGCTACGATCTGCCCCCATCATTGCAGACGGGGGCTTATTCGGGAACTTCAGAGACAACATCGCTGGAAGCCCGGCTGCAGGCGGTCGAATACGAGGCCATTATAGAGGCGCTAAAAGATACTGAGGGGAATATGACCAAGGCCGCTGAGCGGCTGGGTTTTAGCAAGCGTATAATGGGACTGCGACTGCAAAAGTACGGGATACGATATCAGGATTATCGTCCGCGTAGTTAGTCTTTCTGGAGCGCAGGCAGGCGAGCTTCGGTACATTTGTGAAACTTTTGTTTTTCGGCTGGTACATGAACGTACCAAAGATTAGATAAAAATCAGGAAAACACAGGTAAATACCGGTCAATGTTGCCGCTATCGGACTTGGCACGCTAATTGCTAAATATCAAATACAAATATTTAGCAGGAGGTGCGCCATGCGCAAAATTGCAATTTACGGAAAAGGTGGTATCGGAAAATCCACCACGACACAAAACACAGTAGCGGGATTGGCCGAGGCCGGAAACAAGGTGATGGTTGTTGGCTGTGACCCCAAGGCTGACTCCACTCGTCTGCTGCTCGGCGGACTGACCCAGCGGACGGTGCTGGATACCCTAAGAGAAGAAGGCGAAGACGTTGAGCTTTCTGATGTTCTGCTTCCTGGTTTCAAGGATTCCCGCTGTACTGAATCAGGTGGTCCTGAACCTGGCGTTGGCTGTGCAGGCCGTGGAATAATCACATCAATCAATTTGCTTGAACAGTTGGGCGCTTACGATGAAGACAAGGCCCTGGACTACGTCTTTTATGATGTTCTTGGTGACGTTGTATGCGGTGGTTTTGCCATGCCGATCCGCGATGGGAAAGCCGAAGAGATATACATCGTTTGCTCTGGCGAGATGATGGCCATGTATGCGGCCAACAACATCTGCAAGGGTATCATGAAATTTGCCGACTCGGGTAAGGTTCGCCTGGGCGGGCTGATTTGTAACTCCCGTAATGTAGATAACGAAAAAGAAATGATTGAGCAGCTGGCGGCCAAGATTGGTACCCAGATGATTCATTTCGTCCCCCGTGACAATCAGGTGCAGCGCGCCGAGATTAACCGTAAAACAGTTATCGACTTCTCACCGGATCATTCACAGGCAAATGAGTACAGGGAGCTGGCTCGAAAAATCAGTGAAAACGAAATGTTTGTGATTCCAAAGCCGTTGGAAATCGAAGAGTTGGAAAAACTGCTGCTTGATTACGGCATCATGAATTAGAGCAAGAAAGAGAACACAGGAGTAAATCAATGATAATGATCAGATCAATTGTTCGGCCAGAAAAGGCAGACAAGGTAATGGAAACCCTGATGGCAGCCGGTTATCCAGCCGTGACAAAGATAAACGTCGTTGGACGAGGAAAACAGCGAGGGATCAAGATAGGTCAGGTCACCTATGACGAAATACCCAAGGAACTGTTGATGACGGTTGTGCGTGAATCGGATAAAGAGTTTGTCATCAAGGCTGTCATGGAAGCCGCTCGGAGTGGAGAAACCGGGTCTTTCGGCGATGGCAAGGTGTTTGTCTCGCCGGTTGACGAAGTCTACACCATTAGCAGCGGTGTCAAGGAAAGCGCCGAGGTCGAAGTTCCCGAAGGAGCAGAAGCATGAAAGAGGTAATGGCGGTAATTCGCATGAACAAGATAAATCAGACCAAGCGGGCGCTGGCAGATGCGGGGATTAATGCTGTAACTGCCAAAGAGGTCCTTGGGCGTGGAAAAGGCTTGATTGATTTCAATGTCTTGCACGGTGCTGAAAAGGGATATGAAGAGGCTATTGCGCATTTGGGACATAGTCAGCGTCTTGTGCCAAAGCGAATGCTGACCATTATCGTGCCGGACAAGCAGGTGGCAAAGGTCGTCAAGACGATAACCGAGGTGAACCAGACCGGAAAATCCGGGGATGGAAAAATCTTCGTTATGCCGGTACTGGACGCGCTTCAGGTTCGTACAGGCGACAGCGGCGACAAGGTTTTGGATAACTGACAGGAGGGCATAAAATGAGCGATGAAAAAATAGTCGATATGAATGAGATACGGGCAGAAATGCTCTCTGCGTATCCTACCAAGGTTGCGCGCAAAAGACAGAAGCAGATAATTGTTAACGATGTCTGCGAGGATAACAAGGTTCCGGAGATACAGGCCAATTCAAGGACCGCTCCTGGCATAATAACCCAGCGTGGCTGTACATATGCCGGTTGTAAAGGGGTTGTTGTTGGACCAACCAGGGATATCTTGCAGATTACACATGGCCCGATTGGCTGCGGCTTTTACAGCTGGTTGACCAGAAGAAACCAGTCAAAAGTGGAAAGTCCTGACCAGGATAACTACATGCCATATTCCATGTCGACCGACATGCAGGACGAGGACATCGTCTTTGGCGGCGAAAAGAAACTGAAGAAGGCGGTGCGTGATGCCTACAAGATTTTTAAGCCAAAGGCGATATCAATCTTTTCTACCTGTCCGGTCGGTTTGATTGGTGACGACGTGCATGCTGTGGCGCGCGAGATGCAGGAAGAATTGGGTATCACAGTCTTCGGCATGAGCTGTGAGGGCTATAAAGGCGTCTCCCAGTCGGCCGGGCACCATATTGCAAACAACGCCGTTTTCACCCATGTCGTTGGCAAGAACCTGAAAGAGGTCGAAGGCGAATTCAAGATCAACATGCTGGGCGAATACAACATCGGTGGCGATGGTTTTGAGATCGAAAGAATACTGGATGCGGTCGGGATCACCCTGGTTACGACCTTTAGTGGGAATTCGACATATGTAAGTATGTCTAGCGCACCGCAAGCAGATTTGAATGTGGTTCAGTGCCATCGGTCCATCAATTATATGGCCGAGATGATGGAAACCAAGTGGGGAATTCCGTGGTTCAAGGTTAACTTCATCGGTGCCAAGGCAACTGCAAAGTCGCTAAGGAAGATCGCAGAATATTATAAAGATGCCGGGCTAACAGAGCGGGTAGAGGCCTTTATTCAGAAAGAGGCGGCCGAGGTTCAGCGTGAACTGGATATGATCCGGCCCAGGCTGGAAGGGAAAACCGTCATGCTGTATGTCGGTGGTTCCCGTGCGCATCACTATCAAGAGCTGTTTCGCGAACTGGGCATGAAGATTTTATCAGCCGGATATGAGTTCGCTCACCGTGATGATTACGAAGGTCGTAATGTACTGCCTGATATCAAGATTGATGCAGACAGCCGGAATATCGAAGAACTCAAAATCGAAAAAGACCCGATTGATTATCGTGATATTGCGCGTCCGGAAAACATGGAATTCAGTGACTACGAAGGCATGATGCCTGAAATGGACAATGGTTCACTGGTAATTGATGATATTTCGCATCATGAAACCGAGGTTCTTATTGCCCGCTGTAAGCCTGATTTGCTGTGTGCCGGGATAAAGGAAAAGTACGTAGTGCAGAAGCATGGTGTGCCGCTAAAGCAGTTGCACAATTACGACATGGGCGGGCCTTATACCGGTTTTCGCGGTGCGATCAACTTTTATCGGGAGATCGATCGCCTGGTAAACGGCTCGGTTTGGAAACAATTGGCAGCTCCATGGAACGTTAGCCCTGAGCTATCGGCCAGGTATGTATCTTAAAGGAGAATGACATGAAATTACTAAAACACACACCGCAGGAAATGGTCGAGCGTGAAGCGCTTGTTGTTAACCCGGCCAAGACATGTCAGCCAGTTGGGGCCTTGTATGCGGCTTTGGGAATTCATAATTGTTTGCCGCATAGCCATGGATCACAGGGCTGCTGCAGTTACCACCGAACCGTTTTGACCAGGCACTATAAAGAGCCTGTTATGGCTGGAACCAGTTCATTTACGGAAGGCTCATCGGTTTTTGGGGGACAGGCAAACCTGGTTACCGGTATAGACACCATGTTTACCACCTACAAGCCGGATGTTATCGCTGTGCACACTACCTGTCTGAGTGAGACCATCGGCGATGACATTGTTCAAATCGCAGAAAAGGCCAGACGGGACGGCAAGGTTCCGGAAGGAAAGTATGTTATTCATGCCAACACGCCAAGTTATGTTGGCAGCCACGTAACCGGATTTGCCAACATGGTGAAGAGCATGGTGCATTATTTTAGCGAACCCGGCGAGAAGACGGATAATGTCAATATTATTCCCGGGTGGGTAGAGCCGGCTGACATGCGCGAGATCAAGCGCATCGCTGCCGAAATGGATGTGCCCATCATAATGTTCCCCGATACCTCCGATGTGCTTGATACGCCACTGACCGGGGAATACGAAATGTATCCGCGCGGTGGAACCACTGTTCAGGAGCTAAAAGATACAGGAAAGAGTCAGGGGACCTTGGCTCTTGGTCAGGTGACATCAGCTCCGGCTGCCAAGTTGCTGGATACCAAATGCAAGGTCCCTTGTCAGATAGAATCGCTGCCAATTGGGCTGGCCGCTACGGACCGTTTTATTGATGCCTTGCGCTTGATGGCTGGTGTTTCTGTTCCGGCATCAATTACTGATGAGCGCGGACGCTTATTGGACCTGATGAGTGATATGCATCAGTACTTCTATAAAAAGAAGGTCGCCCTGGTTGGGGATCCTGATCAGCTGGTTGCTTTGACAGAGTTCATTGTCAGCCTGGATATGATTCCGGCGCATATTGTCACCGGAACGCCAGGCAAGAAATTTATTCAGCGGATTGAACAGGTAACAGCGTCGCTTGATTATCCGGTTAACTGCATTGCTGCCGGCGATATGTTCACCCTTCATCAGCTGATCAAGAATGATCCGGTTGATCTGATTATTGGGAACACCTATTGCAAGCACATTGCCAGGGACGAGGATATTCCATTGGTAAGGTTTGGGTTCCCTGTTATGGATCGCTCCTCGCATGTGTATATCCCAACTGTGGGGTATCGGGGAGCCATCAATCTGGCTGACAGAATGTTGAACGCGATAATGGATCGCATAGACAGGGATGCGGAGCCAGAGAAATTCGAGCTGGCCATGTAGGCCAATTAGGAACTAATTATGCGGGTATTGAAAGAAAGAGAAAAACAGGTGGTTCATATATCCGGACAAGCGGTACAGATGAGCTGTTCCAAGCCAAGCGCTGCTGGCTCTGTAAGTCAGCGTGCCTGCGTTTTTTGTGGTTCCCGGGTGGTTTTGTATCCAGTGACCGATGCCCTGCATTTGGTGCATGGGCCGATCGGGTGCGCTGCATATACATGGGATATTCGCGGCGCCCTGTCATCCGGGCCGGACATAAACCGCTACAGCTTTTCCACAGATTTGCGCGAGAAGGACGTTATTTTTGGTGGCGAGAAAAAGCTGGAAGCTGCCTTGCTGGAATTGATTGGTAGATACGAGCCCAAGGCGGCCTTTGTCTACAGTACCTGCATAGTTGGTTTGATAGGTGATGATGTAGAGGCGGTCTGCCGCAAGGTGGCCAAGCAGACGGGTATTCCAGTCTTGCCGGTACATAGTGAAGGTTTCAAGGGAACCAAAAAAGATGGTTATTACGCGGCCTGCCTGGCCTTGATGAACATAGTGGGAACCGGCGATGCCTCGGATGTTCCGCCAGTCAGCATCAATATCCTTGGCGAATTCAATATCGCCGGAGAGGCCTGGATGATCCGGGACTACTACAAGCAGATGGGCGTCGAGGTTGTCTCGGTTATGACCGGTGACGGCCGTGTTGGCGACATAGCAAAATCACATGGCGCCGCCTTGAACGTGGTGCAGTGTTCAGGGTCAATGATGAACCTGGCGCGGATGATGGAAGAAAAGTTCGGCATCCCATGGATCAGGGTCTCCTATTTTGGGGTCGAGGACATGTCGGATGCCCTGTACCAGGTCGCTGACCATTTTGCTGATCGCCCCGAGATTGCGGCGGCGGCCAGTGAATTGATTCGGCGCGAATTGCAGGGGATTAAGCCGGTTCTGGAGAAGTATCGGCAAAAGCTCCAAGGCAAAAAGGCGGCGATATATGTTGGGGGCGGTTTTAAGGCTTTCTCATTGATCAAAGCCCTGGCGAATTTGGGAATGGAGACGGCAGTTGTCGGCAGTCAAACCGGCAGCGCAGATGATTATGCAAGACTGGCGCAGATTTGCGGTCCGGGGACTATCGTACTGGATGATTCAAATCCGGTAGAGCTGGCCAACTGCGTATTGGAAAAGGATGTTGATTTATTTATTGGTGGCGTTAAGGAAAGACCCCTTGCCTATAAATTGGGAGTTGGGTTCTGCGACCATAACCATGAGCGCAAGAAGCCCTTGGCCGGTTTTCTTGGCATGAAGCTTTTTGCCGAAGAGGTTTTCGCTTCGGTTATGAGCCCGGTTTGGCAGTTTTCGCCGCGAAGGGAGGTGTAAGATGGTGCCTCAATTAAAGAACGCAGCGGTAGTTAATGCATGCAAGCTTTGCACCCCTTTGGGGGCGGCCTTGGCCTTTCACGGAATCGAGGGCGCCGTGTGCTTGCTGCATGGTAGCCAAGGCTGCAGCACCTATATAAGACGTTATCTGATTAGCCATTTCAAGGAACCCATTGATATTGCCAGCAGCAATTTCTCGGAAGAATCGGCGATTTACGGCGGGGCCAATAACCTTAAGACGGCCATCATGAATATTGTCCAGCAATATAACCCGGTGATGATTGGCATTGCCAGCACCTGTCTTTCCGAGACCATCGGGGATGATGTCAAGCGAATTATTCGCGAGCTCAAAAAGGAGCAGCCCCGGCTGCCAGAAATTGTTAGCGTTTCGACAGCCAGTTACAGAGGAACGCATGTAGACGGCTTTCATGCTGTTGCGGCAGCATTGGTGAAAGACCTGGCTGAGGATGGGCCCGAACTACGCCAATTGAACTTGATGCCAGGCATGGCCAGTCCGGCTGATATACGCTTTCTGCATCAGGTCTTTGATTCGTTCGGAGTGCCGGCGGTTGTCCTGCCAGATTATTCGGAAACCCTGGATGGAGGTCTTTGGCATTCGTATACCCCCCTGCCCCCTGGTGGCACCAAGCTTTCGCAGATAAGAAGCACGGGTCGAAGCATGGCCAGTATTGAGTTCGGTCATTTGCTGGTTGATGAGCACGATAGTGCGGGAGCGGTATTGGCCAGTAAGTTTGGAACACCACTGCATAGCCTTGGCCTGCCAATCGGGATTAGAGCTACTGACTTGTTCATGTCGGTGATGCGAGAACTGTCTGGCGGTCCGATGCCCGAAATCTATAGCCAGGACAGGGCCCGTTTGGCGGACTCATATGCCGACGGCCATAAATATGTATTTGGCAAGCGCGCCGTAATATTTGGCGAAGAGGATTTGGTAATAGCTCTGGCTGCCTTCCTGCAAGAGATAGGAATGATTCCTGCCGTGGTTGGCAGTGGAGGCAATTCTGGTCGGATGAAAAAGGTCTTGCGTCAGGAATTGGGCGATGAGTGTTTTGACCAGATTAGCATTCTGGATGATTCAGACTTTGATGAAATTGAACGCGCAGCTTCACAATATGAAATAGACATCGTGATTGGTCATAGCAAGGGCTACAAGATGGCCAAAAAGATGGGGGTTCCGCATGTTAGAACCGGTTTTCCTATTCATGATCGCTTTGGTGGACAGCGCTTGCGTTGTATGGGCTATGACGGAACCCAGCGTTTCTTTGATGCCCTGGTTAACGCTTTGCTGGAAAAGGCCCAAAACGATAACCCCGTCGGGTACACCTATTTATAGCACTTATAAAGGAGGAAAAAATGGGCGCTATTGATTTAAGTACACATCCTTGTTTTGATCCAAAGGCAAGGCACAAGCATTCAAGAATTCATGTCCCGGTAGCACCGAGATGTAACGTTCAATGCAATTATTGTAACCGCAAGTTTGACTGCATGAACGAAAGTCGCCCTGGTGTGTCCTCTGGTGTGTTAACACCGCGACAGGCGCTTGAGTATCTAAAACAAAATACCCAGAAAGTAAAAAACTTGAGTGTTGTTGGCATAGCCGGCCCTGGTGATCCCATGGCTAACCCGGATGAAACCCTGGAAACCTTCAGGCTTGTAAGGCAGGAGTTTCCCGAGATTCTTTTGTGCCTGGCAACCAATGGTTTGAATCTGCCAGCCTATCTTGATGATCTGCAAGCCCTTCAGGTTAGCCATGTTACGGTAACGGTAAACGCTGTTGATCCGGCAATAGGTCAGAATATTTACGCCTGGATGCGGTATGAACGTCGCGCGCATAAGGGCATGGAGGCCGCCGAATACCTGCTAAATCAGCAGAAGATAGCTATCGCCGGTCTTGCCGAGAGGGGGATCATCCCCAAGATTAATTGCATCCTGATGCCCGGAGTAAATGATCATCATATATCAGAGGTAGCCGAAACGGTGGCAGGGCTGGGAGCCCAGGTGTTAAACGTCATGCCGCTGATGCCGGTAGCGGATACACCATTCCATGAGCTTGGGGCTCCGGATGATGATCTGGTTCAGACTACCAGGATCAATGCCAGCAAGTGGCTGCCCCAGATGACACATTGTTCGCGTTGCCGCGCTGATGCTGCCGGTTTGATTGGTCAGGAAAGCGCGTACGATGTTCTATCCGAAATTCGCAAGTTTCAGCAGATGGGCAAGGATCAGATTCCCAGGGCGGAATTGACCATTGAATCAGAGGCGAATAAACCGGAAAGGCCGTATATCGCCGTTGCCAGTCGCGAGGATATGCTGGTGAACCTGCACCTGGGCGAAGCTAACCGCATCAGCATCTTTGAGGAAACCGATGGGATCGGGTGGCAGTTGCTTGAACATCGCCTTACCCCGCCGGCCGGTTATGGTGACAAGCGCTGGGAGGTCTTGGGAAGCAGTCTTGCCGACTGCCAGGCCCTGTTTGTTGCTAGCGTGGGCCAGCGCCCGGTAGAGGTACTCAAGGATTATGGACTGCCAGTATTCAAGGTAGAAGGCTTGATAACGGATATCTGCGAGGCTTACAGCAAGCAGAAATCAATGGAGCGATATTATCGAAACGAAGGGCATGCCTGTGGCATTGCTTGCAGCGGCACAGGGGCCGGCTGCGGCTGATCGAAAAAAGGAGTAGGATATGCAAAAACCATCCAAGCATTTGTTTGTCTGTGCAAGTTTCAGGGCAACCGGTGAACCTCAGGGCGTTTGCCACAAGAAAGGTGCCGCCGGATTGCTGCCGTATCTTTCTGGTGAACTGGCCGATCGCGGCTTGTCCGATATTGCTGTTACATCCACAGGCTGTTTGCAGCTTTGTGATAAGGGACCGGTTTTGGTGCTGTATCCGGATAATGTCTGGTACGGCGGGGTCGATGAAGATGCCATAGATGCCATTCTTGATGCAATCGAGGATGGAGGGGTTGCCGAAGAATATGTGATTGAATAAGCGGAGGTCAAAATGTCTGTATATGCAGCCCGCCAGTTTTTACGTTCAGCCATTTCCGATGCAGGTCTGCGCAAGAGCTTGAATGCCTGCATGACCCTGCCGGATTTACAGCAGGAGCTTGAAGCTCGGCAGCTTTTGTTCACGGCGGACGAATTGGATGATGCCTGGTATAACAGCCTGACGCTTTGCGCCAACGAATCAGAGGCCCTTCGGTTGCGCGAGACGGTTGTCTGGTTTCAGATGCTGGTTAATCTTTTGCAGGAGGCCATATGAAGTTCAGGATATTAGCAATTGCTCTCGCTTTTACATTCCAGTTATTGGCAGCTTGTGGTTCCGCCAATTCGGAGCTTACCATTGGCGGGGCAGCCAGCTTGGGACCGGTCCTGCAGGAAATTTCAAAGCTATATAAAGAAAGGTATCCGGAAAGAACGCTGCTGTTGAGCCTGGCCAGTTCTGGTGCGATTGCACGGCAGATAGAGCAGGGGGCACCGATTGATTTGTTCTTTTCTGCGGCCGAAGACAAGATGCAGGCTTTGGAGGATCAAGGGCTGATACAGGCCGATTCCCGGCGTACGGTTCTGCAGAATACCCTTGTCCTGATTGTGCTGGCCGGCCGGGACGAAAGCGCGCCTGTCGCCTGGGAGCAGCTGCTTAGCATGGACGGTAGTCTGGCAATTGGCGAGCCTGAAAGTGTTCCGGCCGGGAAATATGCCAGGCAATGGTTGCAAGCCCTTGGAATATGGGAAGGGCTTGAGCCGAAAATGGTTTTTACCTCCAACGTAAGACAGGCATTGGTATATACCGAGAGAGCAGAGGTGGCTGCTGGAATCGTCTACGGCAGTGATGCCGCCGGATCAAAGGCCGTAAAGATTGTGGCCGTGGGGGATGCAAACAGGATGCCAAAAATCTCATATCCGCTGGCAATTACCAGACAGTCAGAAAATTTGCTTGCTGCCCAAGAGTTCATGGAGTGGTTATTTACTGAGGAGGCAGTAAGACAGTTATTTCAGGAATACGGTTTTATCTGGAGTCTGGAATGACTTCAATCCTTCTAGAGGTCAGCTGGTTACCTTTGTGGGTCTCTTTCCGTGCGGCCGCCCTGGCCACTGGTTTTGCCCTGCTTTTTGGG
>CAZDYA010000029.1:0-11005 GCA_964509515.1 uncultured Spirochaeta sp. | reverse complement strand
CTGTGGTCTCAGCGCCTGTCTGCCCGGCTGCATTAAGCGTACCATCTACCGTTGCCCCAGCGCCAACTGTCAAAGAATTGGCCCCGGTGGTAAGCGTACCAGCACTCACGGTCAAGACAGCCGTTTCAAGCGACTCCCCCACACCCAGCGTAATATTTGCCGCCGGGTCGTTGATAATAATATCTCCAAAAGCAACAGCGGGAACATTGGATAAAGTAGGTGTAAAATTTCCAAAAGTAGCTGTATCTCCGGCAGTATCCGGAAAGCCACTATCATTTGTAGTTGTAGTATCATTATACCAGTTTAATTGGTCATCCCATGATGTCCCATCTCCACCACCATCCCAAGAATAATCCACCGCCCAGACGCCGATGGGCAAAAACAAGGCCATTGCCAGCACCATGACGAAACATACGAAAATCCGTCGAAAAAAAAGAGACTTGGGCAAGCTGGGTCTTCTGGTCAGTTTCACAGACACCTCATACAAAAAATACTATTGATAAGTATACCGCATACAAGGATATGATTCCACAAATCAAGCACAGCAAATCTTCAGGGGGGTGGCGGAAGACCGGCGGGGCCGGCCCGGCGGAGGTGACGGAGCCGGAATAGCCGGCCCCGGGCGATTAGGGCAGCGGGCGGCGCGCCAGAGGCCGGCGACCGGCGCTTTGCCGAATTGGCCGGGCTGCAGACAGGGGGGCTTCCCCCCTTCAAAAAAACAGTTTATTTGTGAATGGCTTCCATTATTTCCTGGGCTTTTTGCTGGCCGGCCTGGTACTTGCGGGTGATGCCGGGGCCGGTGTAGTCCAGGTGGTCCAGGGCTTCGGGTTGGACGTAAAAGATGTGCTTTTGGATGACGCGGTACTCGGTTTTGGGGAGTTTGCCCTCTGCCACCCATTGATTGACGTTTTCCAGAAATCCCATTTCGCGTTCGAAGACGGCGTCCATGGTGAATTCCATATCGCGACTTTGCAGCTCAAGCATGGTGGCGGGAATGTGGTCTTTCTGGTTGGAAAGCCTGATGACCACCAGCTTTTTGATTTTTTTATTCTTGATCAGGGGCTTGATGGGCGGATTGCGGTAATAGTCTTCGATGCAGGTTTTGCCGTCCTGACTGGCTGGCGAAAAGAAGGGGATCCGGCCGGTGAGCCAGCGGTGATGTTTGCCGGCCGAGAACTCCTGCATATTGACGGTTTGTGATTGGCCGCTTTGCAGGTCTATGATACCGGAATACACGGGGATCTGCATGGCTTGCTGCATTTTTTCATCCTGATCGAGATCGGGGGTGTAATGACAGGTGAACATGCTGCTACCGTCGCCCCAGGTTATTTGGCGCATCAAATCGAAGGCCGAGGTTGAGTGAAAGAAGCCGTTTGAATATGAGCCGGAAAAAACCATTGACGGAGGAGTGGCAAAGCGGTGAATTTTTTTGATTTCGGCAAGGTAGTCGTCCATGGGATAGCCGGCTGAAAACCAGACCGATGGCGGGATGCTGGCTCCCCCGGTTGAGATGGCGGCGGGGGCAAGGTCTGCTTCCTGCAGTTGCTGGAACATGCCGGTCAGAAATGGTTCGAAGCCGGTCAAACTTTGAATTAACAATGCTGTATCTTTCACTTGATGCTCCCTGCTTTTGACTTTGCGAATAATCCTAGTAAATTACCCAGCAAAAAACAATACTAATCGAGTCTAATAGAGGTCGCGGGTGTTATCAATAAATTCTTTCAGGATCAGGGCGGTGGCACCCCATATTTCGCGTTCCTGCCAATAGAAAAACGGTAGCGGGTGATGAACGCCGAAACTGAACCATTCCTTTATTTCCATGTTGCTGTAGTCAGCCAGGTGCTGCAGGGGCACATGGAAGACGGTGTGGACCTCGCTGACCGAGAGGGCGGGCTCGTACTGTGATACAAAGCCGACATACGGATAGATGCGGAAGCCGGTCGGGACTGGCCACGATGACATTGGCCCGAGCAACCTGACATCTTGCGGCTGTATACCGGTTTCCTCCAGGGTTTCGCGCAGGGCGGTGTCGGCCAGGCTACGGTCAGCGGCTTCTACCTGGCCGCCAGGAAAACTGATTTGCCCTTTGTGCTTGCTGACGTGTTCGGTTCGCTGGGTAAACAGGACTTCCAGCCCGGTTTCGCCAGCCAGCAGAGGTAGTAGCACGGCGGAATCCAGCAAGCTGTCTATGCCGAATTCAGGGGCAAGTTCGTAGTGTTGCAGCTTGGTATCTGACAATCGCTGCTGGATGGCGGCAAGCTGATTTTCGATTTTAACAGGCAGAGACATGCTTTTAATATCCCCGCTGGAAAACAAAGCCCATCCAGTCGGCCGGGTCGGCCATCTGGGCGTCGATCATGCCAAGTTTTACTGGGGCGGTCAGCTCGGCCACCAGCCATTCGCGGCCGGCAAAGGGGAAGCGAGCGCCTTCGCCGGGCACATCTACGGCGGCCAAGGCATGGCCGTGCACGGTACTGACCATTATGATGCTGTCAAAACCAAGCTGATCCAGCAGGACTGCATATAAAAGAACCAGGGAATCGCAATCCCCTCGGCTTTCTGCCAGGGTATCAAGTGGATTAAGAAAATCGGCTGAGCCGCCCGGCCGGTCGTAGTCAAAGCCCTGCAGCCAGCTCAGAATGGCCTGGGGCAGCTCTTCGCGCGGGGTTTCGCTTTCGCTGGCGGCGCTGCGCCAGGCGTCGGCCACGGGGGCCAGACGGGCATATACATCGCGATATATCATGCGGAAAAATCTTTCCCAGGCGATTTCCTGCAGCTCGCGCGGCGCACGGTTACCGGCATAGGCCGACAAGACCCTGGCCTCCCGGTCGATTACGACCTGGCTGGCCTCTGCCTGATTGATATCTATTGCGATGGGCTGTTTGGTGCCCAGGATTTCAAGCTCTATCTGTTTGCTGTTATCTGACTCGGGGGCTGATGGGCCCCAGTCAAAGGGCCAGTAAAACTGGCTCATGGGTCCTGGCAGGCCATCGCCGGCCCCGTCAAGCGAAACGGAATCCAGCATGGAAACCAGAAAATCATGGTAGGCTTCGTATTTTTCACTTTTGACATAGGCCATGATGGCGGTCGGCATTACGGGGTCATGGATACTGATCAAGTATCCCCTGACCGGGGCCTCGCCGATTTGAAATTCGACGTCCGCCAAAATGGCATCGCGGCGT
The DNA here is from genome assembly GCA_964509515.1 of uncultured Spirochaeta sp. GTDB lineage: Bacteria > Spirochaetota > Spirochaetia > DSM-27196 > DSM-8902 > Spirochaeta_B. The sequence continues at coordinate 7,823 of CAZDYA010000029.1, read as the reverse complement.
GCGTAGCGATAGGCGGCGGCATCAAGTAGCTGGCCGCCAATACGCTCGATTAGCAAATCATTCATTCCCTGAACTGAATCAAACTGATACTGATCCAGGCCTTCAAATACCATTATCTGCGCTGCTGCGCTACCGTCCGGGCTGGCAAAGGTGATCACCCGCATATCGGAGGCATCCACAAGTTGCCAGGCAGAGGGAATATCCAGGCGGTAGCCGTAGTCTTCATTCTGCAGAGGCTCGAATACCGGAATGGCCGTGGGGGTAAGCAGCTCGGCTCCCTGAGCGAACAGCTGTGAAGCTGGTGGCACAAGCGAGAGCAGTAAGGCGACAGTGGCCAAAACAAAAAGATGGCGTCGGCCAGCAATCATTTTCATCATAATATTACTCCCTTGAAGGGCTTTCTTCGGTAAGCATGGCCCTTAGCAAACTGCGAACCTGCTTGGGTTCTGATACGAAATATCGCGCCGAGGTCTGATTTCTGCCAACCTTGACGGTGCAGACTTCCTGAGGCAACATAGCGAACATTTCTTCATCGGTGTGATCGTCACCGATGGCAAGAATAAAATCAAACTCCTTGCCCATCAGGTAACGGCTGGCTCCCCGGCCTTTATTTACATTGCTGTTTTTCACTTCCAGAACCTTGTTTCCATCCATAATGGCGACATTCAGATTGGCAGTAAGGCCGATCAGAACATCGCGCAGTTCACTCAGCCTGATAGTTGAAAGCTCGGGTTCACTGCGATGATAATGCCATTTTATTGAAAAGGCCTTTTCTTCGATAAAAGCGCCGGGTGTGCGGTCCTGATATCGCTGCATGATGGGCAGAATAACTTCTTTCCAGCTGACATCAAGAATTTCGGCCGCCGCCCATTCACCGCCAATATCTCTCTGCCAAACGCCATGCCCGGCAATCAAGCCAACTGGCAGATCGCCCCAAAGGGCTTCCAGATATTCGCGATCACGGCCGCTAATAATGACCACCTCGGTGTTGGCCAGGCCGGCCAGGCGCTCAATCAGACTGCGCAGGCTTTGGTCAGCGGCGGTTTCCTCCGGGATATCGCGCTGACCAACCAGGGTGCCGTCGTAATCAAGCAGCAACATCCTTTTTTGAGCCTTGAAAAAACTGGTCATCAGCTCCCTGCGGTGCGTGGCATTGAGCGGTTGCGCCCCGCTGCCACTGCGATTATCGGACAATTCCCGAAGCTTTTCTATAAAATCCTGGGCCCACATGCGGATATCGTAGCGCTGCAGCCGCCGATGCATAATGCTGTTGCGGCGCTCCCGGTCTTTTCTGGGCATGGTCAGAGCGGTAAAAATGGCATCTCCAATTTCTGGCAGGTTGGTTGGGTTCACAACCAGCGGCTCGCCCAACTCTCTGGCGGCACCGGCGGTTTCGCTCAGGATTACCACGCCGTCCACCTTGGCCGCGGCATACTCCTTGGCGACAAGATTCATGCCATCCCTTAAGGGCGTAACCAACAGTACATCGGCCTTATGATACATGGCTGACAATTCCGAAAAGGGAAAACCCCGGTAGAAATAAATGATAGGCACCCAGTCCAGAGTACTGAAGGTGCCGTTGATATCGCTAATCAACTCATCGACCTCGCGCTTTAAATCCTGATACTGAGGCACCCCTTCTCGGCTGGGCGCCACTATCATCGCCAACGACACTCGGCCGTGCCATTCCGGATGCTGCTCAAGGAAATACCGGTAACCCCAAAGGCGGTTGGGGATGCCCTTGCTGTAATCCAGCCTATCAACCGACAGGATAAGGTGCTGTTCGTCCAGGCTACCATCAAGCTTGTCAATGAATTCCATCACCTCGGGTTGCTGGCTGGCCTTGGCGTAGCGTTCATAATCAATCCCCATCGGGAAAACATCGACACCAATGGTTCTCCCCTCAAGGGCTATTCTGCCCAGATGGTTGTCCAGTCCGACGATCCGGCGCACAGCAGACAAAAAATGCCTGGCGTAATCATAGGTGTGAAAGCCGACCAGATCGGCCCCAAGCACCCCATCCATAAGCTCCCTTCTCCATGGCAGCAACCTGAACATTTCATATGAAGGAAAAGGAATATGCAGGAAAAACCCGATTCTTACATCCGGAAATTCATCGCGGATGTACTGGGGAAGCAACATCAGCTGATAATCATGCACCCAGATAATATCATCCGGCCTGATGTGCGGTCGCAGACGCTCAAAATAGGCCTGATTTACCCTTTCATAGGTGGCAAAGTTTTCATGGCTGTAATCAACATAGGTCGGAAAATAGTGGAATAGCGGCCAGATGGTGTTGTTGCAAAAACCCAGATAAAACTGCTGAACCTCTTCCTGCGTCAGGTCAACGGCAATGCTCCTGTATTCATCCTTTAGCCGCTGCTCAATCAGAGCGTGCTGCTCATCGGACATTTCCTCACGAGGGATGCCGCACCAGCCTACCCAGAGCATCTGATAGTATTCCTGCAGGCTACTCAAGCCGGTTGCCAGCCCCCCCATGCTCTGAGAAAACTCGACAGCATTTTCCGTAATAGAAGCAGATACAGAAAGCCGATTTGCAACGATAATTATCCTTTCTGAATCCCCTATTGGTTCAATCATTCTCTATAGTATACCCTGATTTGCCTACACCTGAAAGCGCCCGGTAATGTCAGTTACCGACTTGGCAGCCCCGCGGTACCGATCCTCCAGCGTCCTTAATGTAGAAAAGGCTTCTCCCAATGCCGCAAAGCTGGCATCTAGCCCGCGAATCACACCCTCAAGCTCGGTGGTAATCGAGCCAAGATTATTCATCTCATCCAGCACAGCAGCTGATTCGCGGCTGATTTCGCCGGCATCCTCGTCGGTTTGCTGACTCGTTGTAGTCATGCGCTGCAGCGAAGTCATAATATCCTGGCCGGCATTTCGCTGCTCGGCAATAGCAGCTGATACCTCGGCCTCCAAGCGGCCAGTGGTAGTCACCAGATCCTGTACAGCCGAGAATGAAGTCGCGGCCTCCTGCGAAGCGGTTTCTACAGCAGCAATCATGCGCTGTGATTCCTTTAGGCGCGAGCCGATGGTCTTGGACTGCACGGCCGCATTCTCGGCCAGGCTTCGGATTTCTTCGGCAACAACGGCAAAGCCGTGGCCGTACTCGCCGGCATGAGCGGCCTCGATAGCAGCATTCATGGCCAGCAGGTTGGTCTGGGCGGCCACCTGCGAGATCAGTGTATTGGCCTGCAGCAAAGATTCAGAATGGGCGGCGACCTCGCTAATCTGACTGGTGGACGTCTGGATCTTTTCCATTCCGACGGTAGTCGCCATTTCAAGCTGCTGAAGCACAACATTTACCTGCTGGCTGTTGGCGGCAATTGAATCAATATTGGCCAGCATCTGCTCGACAGAGGCCGAGGAATCGTTAACTGTATCGCCCTGCTGCCTGATAAGCGCGGCGAGCTCCTGCACATGCTGCACAATATGATTAACCGCTTCCACCGATGATTCGACGCTGGCGGCATGTTTGGAAAACTGCTGCTGAATCGAGGCAAAGCGATCTGCTCCCGAACTAATCTCCTGCGAAGAGCTGGTCATCTGCTGATCAAAATCAAACCCGGCATTATCCAATTGCTCTGCGGCCAGTTTGAGCTGGCCTATCAATTCACCCAGCCCGGCAACAAAACGATTTAGCAATGAGGATATCTCACCGGTCAGGTTAAAATTGATTAGAGTAATCCGCTTTGATAAGTCACCTGTAGCGCCGGCTAACTCCTGCATCCTTGCGAGCAATAGATTAAGCTGATATTTATTCTCTCTTTGAGATAGCACTCCCAGCACCAGATGCAGCCCGCCGATAAAGAAGCTTATTAACAAGAAGCCCGCCAGGGGGCTTCCAAGGCCGGCCGGCTTGGATACCGGAGCAATATAAAAATTTGCTACATAGGCCAAATATACTGACAGGGCAACAACTGCCGAAACCAAAATCCAGTAGTCCTTGTAGCGATTGAAGGGATCAACCTCGCCTGGCCTGATTTCCTTCATCTCCAAAAGCCGTTTGGCATCCAGCAGAACTAGGTTCATGGCCATGGCAGTAGCCAAGCCGGTCATCAGACTGGTAGCCAAGGCCAGCGACAAGGCAACCCCATAGCTGTTCCCGCCGGGTGAATCCCAATGGAAAACAAAGGCATACAAGGCCGTCACCCCGATTATCCAGAACACGGTGTGCAATCCAATAAGAAAAAACGGAATACGGACTGCGGCCTTACGCGCCCGGTCATAATGCATTCCGCTTCGCAAATGTACCATCAAGGGACGAAGCAACACCAATATTACGAAGAATGCTACGGTACTGAAAAATAGCACCGCCAGATGTGCCGACAACTGGGAAACCAACGAAAAATACAAGCGCTGCCCAAGAGTCATCTGAAGATGCGGATTAAAAAGGCCGCTTACCATCTCCCTGCCCGCACTCAACAAAAATGGTACCAATAGATTGATCAAAAATAATTTCAGGCGTAATTGCCGCATATATGCCTTATCGACTTTCATTGTGTTTTTCCTTGCCCCTATAATGCTTTATTTTGCTTGTTTTCACAACGCAAATTGAAACATACAAAGCTGTTCTTGCCAAAAAAAAAGGGGCTGCGCCAACAACGTTGGCGCAGCCCGGAGGTGAGGACAGTGCACTACGTCACATTACACGTCGTAGTACAACTCGAATTCCAGCGGAGTTGGCTGCAATTTAAGCGGTTCAATCTCTTCGCTTCTACGATAATCTACATAAGCGTCGATAAATTCCTCAGTAAACACATCACCGGCGGTAAGCCATTCCTTATCGCGCAGCATTTCATCAATCGCCATATCCAGGGTTGAACATGTTGATGGGATGGATGCGGCCTCTTCTGGCGGCAAGTCATACAAGTTCTTATCCAACGCAGCACCTGGATCGATCTTGTTTCTGATACCGTCAATCATAGCCATGGTCATGGCAGCAAAGTTCAAATATGCTGATCCGCTTGAGTCACCACAGCGGAACTCAAAACGTCGAGCGTTATCACCGTCAACATAAGGTATGCGAATAGCAGCCGACCGGTTGGTGGCACTGTATGCCAATTTTACCGGAGCCTCGTAACCAGGTACCAAACGACGATAAGAGTTACCAGTCGGGTTGGTGAAAGCCTGGATAGAACGTCCGTGCTTAAGCAGTCCGCCGATGGCGTACAAAGCAGTTTGGCTCATGTTGGCATAACCGTCACCCGCAAAGGTGTTTTTACCATCTTTCCAGATAGATGCATGAACATGCATACCACTACCGTTATCCATGAACATGGGCTTGGGCATAAAGGTTGCAGTCTTGCCGTACTTGTAAGCTGTATTCTTTACTGCATACTTGTACTTGTGCACCATGTCACCGGCAGTAATAATGTCGCCAAACTTGACGCCGATTTCGCCCTGGGCGGTACCAACTTCATGGTGATGCAGGAATACGGTGATTCCCATTTCTTCCATCTTTGTAGTGATCTCGGAGCGCAGATCCATCTGGGTATCCTGCGGGGTTGCAGGGAAGTATCCAGCCTTATGCTTGATCTTGTGACCAAGGTTGTGTCCATCTTCACCCATTGTCCATGGGCCTTCTACCGTTTCAATCTGATAAAAAGATTCCTGCGGGGAAGTTCCAACACGCACACTGTCAAAGATAAAAAACTCTGGTTCTGGTCCAAAAAAGATCATATCACCGATTCCCAGACTCTTCATGTATTCCAGGGCCTTGTAAGCGATGTTACGGGGTGCCCGATCATAGCGCTCGCCGGTGCGGGGCTCCCAGATGTCACCAAACATTACCAGGGTTTTCTGTTCCCGGAAGGGATCGATAAACGCTGTGCGAGGGTCGGGTCGGAAAATCATGTCGGACTTATCAATCGACTTCCAGGCACGGATCGAGGACCCATCAAAAGGGATACCTGATTCAATCTGATCGGCATCAAAATTTTTTGCCATGAATGTAGTGTGATTCAGCATTCCAAACATGTCGCCGAACTGTAGATCAATGTATTTAACATCTTCGTCATTGATCATTTTCATAATTTCTTGAGCAGTCATACACCTCTCCTTATACCTGCTGAAGTTTCTTGTATGAACTATATGACTGCCTTACATCTTTGTAAATAGTTTTTTTCTTAGCTACATTTTTGTAGGAAAGTTTCGTAAAGCCTACGAACATTGCGCATTTGCGTAGCAATATGCCGCACCAGTTCGGCCGCATCGCTTTTGGGTCCCAGGGCCTTGCGCGCCAATCTGGAGAGTGAGCGTTCATCTAGCGGCAATCCATGCACCTGGCGGTCTTCGAAAATCTGCAATAAATGTTCTATCCGGCGCAGAAAAACATAGTATTCGGCCAACTCAACAGCATCGGTCTGATCAAGCGCCTGCTTTTTAGCCAGTCGCCTTAGAGCCTCCAGGGTTCCGCCGTGCAAGACTTCGGTCGCGCTGCCGCAATGCATCATCTGCAAGCCCTGCACAAGAAACTCGATATCCCGGATACCACCAATGCCATTCTTGATATCGGTTGCCGGCAGCTCCGCCAGCGCCTCTTTCAACTTTTCCGGCAAAGAATTCACCGGCGATGCCTGGCTGGGCTGCAGCCGCAGTTCCTTGCTGCGGTACTGTTGAACCGCCTCTTCGCGCAACTGCCGAATCGAATCAATGACAGCTTTATCAGAACAGGTGCCAGCCATAATCTGCCTGACCTGTCGCAGAAAATCTGCCCCCAAGTCCAGGTTACCAGCAATCGGTCGCAACTTGATCAAGGCCTGGAATTCCCACAATGAGGCATCCTTGCGATAATATTCAACAATCCTGGGAACCGACCAAGCGACATCCCCGGATGCCCCAAAGGGCCGTAGCCGCAGGTCCACCCGATAGGCATAGCCTTCCGAAGTGTATTCATTCAGCTCGGCCACCAGCCCCCTGACAACCGATGTATATTGCTTGATCTCGTTCTGATCCCGCTGCTCGCCGGCGGGTTCATATATGGCTAGCAGATCGATATCCGAGCTGTAGTTAAGTTCTTCTCCACCAAATTTTCCAAATGCCAGAATGCAAAACTTTTCTGGAGTGGCCCGGCCTGCTCCGGCGGAATCACCGGCTTTTTCAGCCTGCTGCTTCCACACCTCTTCCAGGGCGGTCATCACTACGGCCTGCGCCAAACTTGATATTTCTTCCAGGGTATATTTTAGCGGAACAGCAATCTGCAGATCACGGGTTCCAATCCTGACCATCTCGCGCTTGCGGAAAACACGTAAAACATTTCTGGGACTGATGCCATGTTCATTTCCCTGAGCTATCATGCCCCGCACATCCTGAAGCAGATCGTCCAGAGCGCGAACATTGGCCACAGTGGCTGGCTCAGTGACCCAATCGAAGAACTCTGGATGCTGCAGCAGAATATCCGAAAGAAACCGGCTAACACCAAATAGCCCAAAAAGAATCTCCATCCTTTTAGGCTGCTTGGCCAAGGTTCGATAATGCGCACGGGCATCCACCCTTTCCACCAGCTGGGTCCAATGCAACAAGGCCAAATCATGATCGGGCTGATCTTTTAACACCTCAAATGCCAGCACGACGATGCGCCGAAAGCATGGTTCACAGACTTCATGCAGATATTTCATCCCGGCCCAGGCCTTTTGCGGCTCGCGAAATCCGTGACGGGCAAAAAATTCCTGCGCTTCCGCAGCCGCCCCCTCTTTCCGCAACAATACATCCAAAACATTGCCGGTAAAGCTACCGGGGATTGCCCCCCTGCCCAAATGTTTCTCTATTATGCTGCGGACCTCGGCGCTATACTGCTG
>CAZDYA010000028.1:0-11037 GCA_964509515.1 uncultured Spirochaeta sp. | reverse complement strand
CTATTGAATGTGCCATGTGCTCAAGATAACATTATCCTTTGAGTGTTGCCATACGAATCACGGGACAAATACATGATCCTGACCATAAGGACTGCTAAACAGGGAGCGCATGCGGGCATAGCGGTAAAGATAATACTGCTGCCACTGCTCCGATAGGCCACCGGAACTAACCATGCTTTCAAAAATGAGCGGCAACATGCGGCGCACAACAATATCACCATAACTATTGGTAAAATGTGTAACCGGGATGGCCTGCACAGAGGCTGGTATCAGATGCTGGCCGCGAGGCATAAGCAGCACCCGGTAAATTGCCGAATCCCCTGTATAGGCACGCTGCTCATGGTAATCCTTCCACTCCAGCTGCCAGGTTTGCGATGAAATAAAGTTCCCAGCTGAATAAATTATTACAGCATGGTAATCAACCCCCGCACGCCTTACCGGCAACAGTTCCATCGGCTGCAACACGTGTGGATGATGACCCCAGACAATGTCCGCCCCTGCCTGCGCCATTTGCCGCATGTAACGTTGCTTTCGACCATCTGGAAATATTTGATATTCAACCCCATCGTGGTAGGAAACAATCAGCAAATCCACCTGTGACCTGACCTCGCTAATCCATTTCAAAAAGGCCTGGCGCTCCCGAGAATAAAAGGTGAAGTTGACCAATTCCCGGCCCTCCCAGTCATTTAGCAGGCCGGTAGCCGCTACAAAGCCAATCCGCCAATCACCCATAGGTATAATCTCTAATCGAAAGCCGCTGTCGGGCAAATCCTTGATCCCACTAAAATAAAGTTTCCTTTGGCTGTTTTCGGGCGAAGACTTAAGCTGCTGAATGCTCTCGCGGGTCGCCAGTATTCCATCCCCTCGAAAATCAGCGCTATGGTTATTCGCCACGCTAAAAACAGAAAAACCGGCATCAATAGCTGCCTGCACATACTCAGGGTGAACATTAAAAAGTGGATAGCTGGAATATTCACGATCAGGATCAATGACAAATTCCAGATTGACAAAATTCAAGTCCCCATCTGCCAATAGCGGCACAACATCATCGTATATTCGCGAATATTCGCTCATCGAGAAATTGGGGCGATGGGCCATAAGATCGCCGGCAAAGTGAAGGAAATAGCTGTTGGGTTGAACTGTATCTTCGGCTTGCAGACTGAATAAAAAGCTAAACATTAATACCGATACCAGCATCAAACGCGAATATCGATTCATTCAGTAAGTATGCAAAGGTTTTATGTGGATTGTCCAGTCAAATGGGACTACATTAATAAGATGAAGGTCTTACGGTTTTCCTGCATTACAAGCTCCATATTACTGCTGTTTATCGCTGTGCTTGCCCCACAGCCTGCTAGCGCGCAAAGCGATGAATTCGTCACTGTTCATAGAACCGAGACAGAAGACGGCGGCTACATTTTTTATGCCGATAACAGCAACATTATTCCGATGTACCTTAGCTTTGATTTTGAAAGCCTTAATGGGCTGAATGCCGATGTAGACTTGCCAGTTGGTATACTTTTGCCTCCCGGCAGCAAGGACATCGAGATAGTGCGCCTAAGCAGAAATGGTGAAAACCGCGTTTCTTTTCGCTCTTCGGCTTTATCGGTCAGGGGAGATCCCTATAATGCCAGACACGATGACAGCCACGCCTATCTGTTCCCCTTTGCCCATGGAACCAAGCACCAGGTAACCCAGGGCGAAAACGGTAGCTTTACCCATATGGGGGAAAACAGCTACGCCATTGATTTTGATCTGGATGCAGGTCAGGAAATTTATGCTGCCCGGGCTGGTTTGGTTGTTGAGGTCAAGGAGGATAGCCGCAGCGGCGGCCCTGCAGCGCGCTATTCCAGCCAGGGAAACTACATCCTTATTTATCATGAAGACGGCACCTTTGGGAATTATGTCCACCTGCAGTACAACGGCGCCCTGGTTGCTGTTGGCGAGGAGGTTGCCGCCGGCCAGCTCATTGGCCTAAGCGGCAACACCGGCCGCAGCAGTGGCCCGCATTTGCACTTTGATGTGCGCATCCCCAAGCCCGATGGCACGATGCAATCGATTCCTATCAGCTTTCTTGATCACGAGGGAAAAGCCATCCGACTGGAAGAAGGACGCTGGTACTATGCCAATCACCCCGGGGGCGAAAAGTTCCCTGTAGTCTTCGGAGACGATCTGGAAAACAGCGATTACAGCGGCTACCTGGAAATCATTCCTTCGGGCCCGCTTACGGTCAGGACCGAAAAAATAGACAGCACAATAGTGGCCTTTTTGCAGAACGGCAGCGACAGCCGGCTTGCGATTGAAACAACATTGCAGCTCAAGGGAATGAGCGCCAGCACCCCGATGAATATCGAACTGGAGGTGGCGCCCAAAACAGAGGTCTTCCTGACCATTTTGCGACCCCTGCCGGGAGTGCGGCAAGCGCAATACGGCTACCAGCTACGCTACCGCGAGCTTGACTGATTGCGGCGGACCGGAAATTCCTTGTAGTTTTCTGGCACTTCTTTCCTGGTATCTGCCAAACGCATGCAAAGCGTAGCCTGGGTTCCCCTGGCCGTGCGCCCCTTTTCGGGCTTTAGGCGCACCCAGTTGCCGTCAGGCTGCATAAGGTGGGCCTGGGTGTTGTCCCGGCGGTATAGCTCCAGATCGTCAATAATCTGCCGCCGTAGCCGTTCATCATCAACCGGGATCATCAGCTCAACCCGGCGCTCCAGGTTTCTTGGCATCCAGTCAGCGCTGGAAAAGTACACCTCGGGATTGCCGCCATTGCGGAAATACAACGCCCGGGTATGCTCAAGCCACTTGTCAATCACACTGATGACCCTGATGGATTCGCTTTGGCCAGGAATACCTGGCAGCAACATGCAAATGCCACGGACAATCAAATCAATCTGCACATGCTGTTGCGATGCTTCGTACAAGGCGGTAATTACATCGGCATCCGCCAACGAATTGAGCTTGATTATCATGCGGCCAGGGGCTTCCTTGCTGCTTTTTTGAGCTTCCCTGTTGATTAGCTCGATGATGGCCTGCTTCATGCGTACCGGCGCCAACACCAACTTCTTTAACGCGGGAATAGCTGAAAAACCGGTTATCGCGTTGAAAAACTGCCCAACATCATAAGCCAGTTCCGGACGACAACTCATTAAACCATAATCGGTATAAAGCCTTGCGGTTTTGTCATTGTAGTTACCTGTTCCCAGGTGAACGTAGCGCCGGATCCCCTGCTCTTCGCGCCGCACAATCAAGGTCGCCTTGGCATGAACCTTGAGCCTGGCGATTCCAAAGACTACCAGGGCACCTGCCTTTTCCAGCCGCTCAGCCCATTCAATATTTCGGCCTTCGTCGAACCGGGCCTTGATCTCGACCAAAACCGCTACCTGTTTGCCGGACTTGGCCGCCCTTTCCAGAGCGCGGACAATCGGCGAATCACCACTTGTCCGGTACAAGGTCATCTTGATCGCCAAAACAGCCGGATCATCGGCCGCATCCTCGAGCATACGGATTACCGGATCGAAGGAATCATAGGGATGATGCAACAAGATATCCCCAGCGGCAATGGCCTGCCAGATTGAATCCGCCATGGCAATGGCCTGATGCTCAAGCGGCCGCCATCGGGGTACCTGCAGGTTTTCAAAACCCTCAGCACCGGTCAGCTCCATCAGCGGTGTTATATCGATGGGATTTGGCCTGTAGAAGACATCAGACTCCTTCAGGCGCAGGCTGTTCATCAACAAAGGAATCAGGGGACTTTCCTGCTCATCGACTGCCAGCCTGACCGGCCGACTGCGATCCCTGCGCGCCAGTACTTGCTCCATGGCCTCGACAAAATCTTCGTCACGGTCTTCGTCAACACCAAAATCGGCATCCCGGGTGACCCGAAAAATGGCCCTGTTCTCGACCTTGTAGCCAGGAAAAAGGGTATGCCCCAACCATTTGATAACATCCTCCAGCAGCACAACGGCAATAGTCCCCGGAGCCGATGGCAGATACCACAAGCGAGCAGCTCCTGATGGAATCGGCACAAGTGCCATCTGCATATCGTTGTTGTTCTCATCAAACAATCGATCTCCGCCCTCAAAGCCCAGCTGAAAGGCCCCGTATACATTCAGACTACCCAAATACGGCAGTGGCTTGCCAGGTGCCAGCCGCACCGGGGTCAACAGGGGGTAAAGTTCGTCAAAAAAGCGCTTGCGCACCACGGCTTCCTGTTCGGAATCAAATTGATCTGGTCGCAGTAAACTAATGCCGTGACTGGCCAGGCCAGGCAAGACTTCTTGCAAAAGACAGGCGTATTGCAGATCAGTGATGCTTTTGGTTTCTTCGGCAATCTTTTCCAGTTGCTCCTGCGGGCTCATGCCCGACGGACAGGAAATGACATCGTTTTGCTCATACTGACGCTTAACGGTGGCAACCCTGACCATAAAAAATTCATCCAGATTACTGGTCACAATGCACAGGAATTTCAGGCGCTCCAACAAAGGCAGTTCCGCACGAAAGGCCTCGCTTAATACGCGGCGATTAAATTGAAGCCAGCTTAATTCCCGATTGCCGAATTTATATTGCTTTGACATTTTATCTCCTTATTGAATAAGCACCTTGTAACCAAATACGGCCTGAAACAGATCCGATTTTTCCCTAACGCCAGCCTTCTCGGCCGAAATATCCCCACTATGCTTACAATTAATGACCATTTCGTTTTCACCCAACTCCACCGAGACCTTCGAGACCCGCCTGGCATGTCCACGATCCAGGCCATCGGCTATGCGCAAAATTGCTGCCAATTTTTGTACCAGCATGCGCTGACTGGTACGCAATGCCGAATAACTGGCATGTGCACTGCTTGGCAACGCCCGCCGGTGATACCTTACTACCTGGGCAACAATGCTGATGTCCTGCTTGGACAGCCCGAAAATTTCTGAATTCTGTACCAGATACTGACCGTGCTTATGATGTCCGCTAGCGTTGATATAATTCCCGATATCGTGCAGTACACCCGAAACCTCCAGCAGCAGGCGGGCGTGCTCCTTCAAACCGTGCTCATTTTTTAACTGATCAAACAATTGCAGTGCCAAGTCGGTTACCTGAAAGGCATGATCCTGATCGAAAGCGTATTTTCGGCCCAAGGTTTCAGCACTGGCCCGCACCTGGCGCATAAACTGACGCTCCGAGTCACTGCTTTTACCAGAGAGGATACTCATCAGCACACCCTCGCGCAAACTTACATCCGGAATTATCAAACTCTCGGCTAATGTCGCCTGCAGAAAGTACTTACAGACCAGCAAGGCTGGAATCAAGCCCTCCGCCTCGTTATAGGTTACCCCGAAACTGCGAACAATCCTTTCCAGGCTATATCCCTGAACCTTATTTACAAATTCCTCGAAATCGGCACGCTCAATAATGGTAAAGGATTCATGCCGCGTGGCGTTTTCTATAACACTGGCAGCCAGCCGAACGTCCCCCCCAACAGCAACAAAGAACCGTATGCGAGACAAGGGCAGCTCATTATTCAACAGCTCGATGTTGATGCGCATGTTCTCGCGGATATAATCATCCATTTGACCTGCCGCGTCGGCCGTTTCCTGAACCCTCTCCTCAAGCCGGACAGTTCCCAAACGCAAGGAATGGGCGGCCACCATTCGGCCGCGCTTTAAAAGCATGACCTCGGTTGTGCCGCCGCCAACTTCAATTATAAGCGAGTTGTAACGGGCGAACTGCGGTCGAATGGTCTTGATAGCATGATCCACGGCAATGTAAGTCAGGTAGTTTTCCTCTACACCCTCGACTATCTGTATCTCTAGCCCGGTTTTTACCTTCACCCGATCAATAAAAATGTCACGGTTTTGCGCTTCCCGGACCGCACTAGTTGCGACTACTTGCAAATCATCCCGTGTCATACCATAACCGGCCGCCAATTCCAAAAACCCGGAAAGAATTCGCAAGCTTTGCATCATGCTATTTCGGGTAATCTCGCCACGATTAAATACATCCCTGCCCAGAGATACCGGCCGAGCTGCCCTGTCCAGACGCTGCAAACTGCCATCCGGGGTAACCTCGGAAATTAGAATGCGGACGGCAGTCGATCCAATATCGATCACCCCAACTATCCGCGGAGATGGCTGATCTTCTTTCTTTTTTCTACTTTTTGTTTTCATTTTTTCCTTCACACCTTGTTTTCTGCTGCCAGCAAGGCCGCCCCAACAGGCACTGCCCTATCTTCCAGACTGGATGGGATAATCTGAACCTCGCTTGCCATAGCCGGCAGACAGTGCGCCCTCATGGCCTTTACCGCCAGCTTGATATACGGCTTGCCAAGCTTTTCGGTAACTCCCCCACCAATCACAAGCACTTCGGGATTAAACAAATGCACACAGGCTGCCATGCCCACTCCCAGATACTCGGCAGCTTTATGGATAACCGCCTCTAACGCGGGGTTGCCGCTCTGCCAGGCCTTTAGCAATATCGAGCTTTTTACCTTCGATACATCACCACCAATAAATTCATTTATCTCAGGCGCATGACCGGCGGCCGCCAACATGGCCAGATCCTTGGCCATGGCGGTTTTACTGGCCAAACTCTCCAGCGTTCCGCGTATCCCAGCAGGACTGGCCGCCCCACCATGCTGCACAATTATGTGGCCCAACTCGCCGGCCGCTCCACCGGCTCCACGGTACAATTGGCCATTGATAATTATCCCGCCGCCTATTCCTGTTCCAACAAACAGCCCGACAACGTTCGCCGCTTTACGTGCTGTCCCAAAGCGGTATTCACCATATACCCCGGCATTTACATCGTTTTCGACCCACACCGGACAGGCAAACTGCGCTTCCAGGTGTCCCCTGACATCCAGATCGTGCAAATTCAGATTTGGCAGGCTGCGGACCCTTCCGGTCTGGACTTCGACAATACCTGGAACGGCGATACCAATAGACGCCATGTCGGCCTGCTTCTTGCTGGCCTTCTGCAAGGCATCTTTTATGGTTTCACCAATCTGCAAAAACAAATCCTGCTTATCACAGACCTGTGTCCTGCGCTTGCTACTGCCTATGCAATCAAAATTGGCATTGTAGACTTCGGCCAACATCTTGGTCCCGCCCAAATCGAAGCCAATATATACCTGTCCCTGATCCTGCACATCCAACACTTTGAGGTTCAACTTATTGCCCATTTTTTTTCTCCCGCATTGACTTATTGTAACCCCTGTTTGAACAAAAATCACCTTGTTGAATTGACAACCATGAGCAGCAAAGCTAGGCTATATCCATGATAGCTTACATCTGGATTGTTGCAGGAGTGTTAATGTTGGCCTCCGAATTCATAATTTCTGAATTTGTTATGTTTTTTTTCGGGCTGGGAGCTATCGCTGTAGGTGTCGCAGCCATGGTTTTCCCGCCCCTGGCCTCTTCCATCCTTTGGCAGTTCATTCTGTGGGCCGGATTCTCCAGCCTGACACTCTTTGCGCTGCGCTCGCGCCTTAGCTCAGTCTTTCGTGGCAAGCACATAAATCCCCATGATCAAAACATGCTTGGCAAGAACGCCCGGGTTGTAGAAGCCATCTCACCCGAAAAACCCGGCCGAATATCTCTGGACGGCACCACATGGAAGGCCGAGTCCTTTGATGAGTCCTTCCAACCGGGGCAAACCGTTACCATTATTGCCCAGGAAGGGCTGGCCTGTACCGTAACTACCGCCATCAGTCCCGGAGACCCCGGAAAGGATAATCAATGAACCTTTTCTTTTCTTATTTCATTACCGTACTGATCCTGATGAGCTTCTTCATCATCTTCTTCAGGCTGCTCCGCATTGTTCCCGAGCAAGAGGCCTGGATAATCGAAAACTTCGGAAAATACAGAACTACCCTTGGCCCCGGCTTCCACCTGGTTATTCCGATTGTCCAGAAAATTGCCTACAAACACATCATTAAGGAACAAGTAATTGATGTCGCCCCACAGGTCTGCATCACCCGCGATAATGTTCAGGTTCAGGTTGATGGCCTGCTATATCTGCGGGTGGTCGACCCTGTAAAAGCCTCATATGGAATTGATAACTACCGCTTCGCCTCGGCGCAGCTGGCCCAGACCACCATGCGTTCCGAGATCGGCAAAATCGAACTGGACAACACCTTTTCCGAGCGCAACATGATCAATAGCGCAGTTGTCAAAGCCGTTGACGAAGCCAGCGACCCCTAGGGCATCAAGGTGACCCGCTACGAAATCAGGGACATTACCCCCACCGAGACCATCCTGAAAGCCATGGAGCAGCAGGTCCGCGCCGAGAGGGAAAAACGCGCCGAAATCCTTACCAGCGAAGGCGAGCGCGACAGCCGCATCAACCATTCCAAAGGGGAAAGAGAAGAGGCTATCAATCTCTCGCGCGGCGAACGGCAAAAGCGCATCAATTATTCTGACGGACAGGCACAAGCCATGCAGATAGTTGCCGATGCAACGGCCGAAGGAATTAAAACTGTGGCCGACGCAATGTCTTTACCCAAGGGCAAGGAAGCCGGTTCATTAAGGATCGCTGAACAATTCATTGAACAGCTTGGCTCAATCCTTGGCAGCGCCAATACTACCGTTCTGCCACATGATCTGGCCCAAATCAAAAGTATTTTTTCTACCATGCTTTCCCCAACAGAAGGCACAAACAGCAAAGGAGGACAGACTTGAACCCGATGTTACCTTTCAAGATTATTATTGGCCTGTTTTCCGTCCTGGTAATCTACAGCCTTTTTCGCAGCATCAGAATTGTTCCGGCCAAAAGCGCCATGGTAGTCGAACGTCTGGGGAAATATGTTCACACCCTGCAAGCAGGCTTCCATGTGCTGATACCATTTTTCGACCGGGTTAAATACACCCATAGCCTGAAGGAACAAGCCATCGATGTTCCCAGCCAGCCATGCTTTACCCAGGACAATGTCAAGGTCGAGGTCGATGGGGTGCTTTACTTTAAGGTTACCGACCCCAAAAAGGCCTCTTACGGCATTACCAACTATCGCTACGCCACCATACAGCTGGCCCAAACAACCATGCGTTCGATAATCGGCAAGCTGGAAATGGACAAGACCTTCGAGGAAAGGGAAAACATCAATGCCGCCGTGCTCAGGGATATCGACCAGGCGACCGGCCCCTGGGGCGTGGACATTACCCGCTATGAAATTCAAAACATCCGGGTTCCCGACAACATCCTGACCGCCATGGAAATCCAGCTCAGGGCAGAAAGGGAAAAACGCGCCGTTATTGCACGCAGCATCGGGGTAATGGAATCGCGCATCAATCAATCCGCCGGTATTATGGAAGAAGCCATCAATGCATCTGAAGGCCAAAAGGAACGGTTTATCAATGAGGCCGAAGGACGTGCCGCCGAGATACGCAATCTGGCCACGGCCACGGCCGCCAGTATCCGCAAGGTTGCCGAGGCCTTGCAAACCAAGGGCGGCGATGAGGCGCTGACCTTGCAGCTAACCGATGCCTATATTTCCCGATTGAGCTCGTTGGCCAAACCGGAGACTTCGCTTCTGCTGCCGATGGATATCAGCGACCTGAAATCCATCAGCCAGAAGATCAAAGAGATGCTAAGCTAGCGAATCAGAGAACCAGCCCCTGGTCCGGTTAGCGATCCCGACCAGGGCCAGCATCACCGGCACCTCGACAAGAACGCCTACTATCGTAGCTAGTACTACCGGCGAATCGGCTCCAAACAGGGCAATGGCCACAGCAACTGCCAGCTCGAAAAAGTTCGAAGCCCCGATCATGCCCGCCGGTGCGGCCACAGAATGCGGCAGCTTTAACAGGCGACTGGCCCCGTAGCCAGTAAAAAAGATCAAAAAGGTCTGAATGGTTAGAGGAACGGCAATCAGCAGGATGTGCCAGGGATTGGACAGAATAACCCCACCCTGAAAGCTGAATATTAGTACCAGCGTAAGCAAAAGGCCGCTGATGGTAATCCCGTTGAACTTCGGCAAGAAGCTGTTCTCGAAATACTCAAGCCCATGCTGCCTAACCACATGATTGCGCACCAGCACCCCCGCACTCAAGGGGATAACCACGAACAGCACGACCGAAATAATCAGTGTGGCCCATGGAACCGCGATCCCGCTGACCCCCAGCAAAAGGGCAACGATGGGCGAAAATGCCAGCAGAATGATCAAATCATTGGTTGCAACCTGCACAACCGTATAAGCCGGGTTACCCTTGGTCAGATGGCTCCAGACAAAAACCATGGCCGTACAAGGAGCTGCCCCCAGGATTACCGCCCCGGCCAGATAGTCCCTGGCAATTTCTTCTGGCAGAAAAGCTTTCCACAGAACAAAAAAGAACAACCATGCAATTCCAAACATGGTAAACGGCTTGATCAGCCAGTTAACAACCCAGGTAACATATAGCCCGCGCGGATTACGCCCAACATTTTTTATGCTGGCAAAATCCACCTTAAGCATCATGGGGAATATCATCAGCCATATCAAAACCGCAATAGGAATAGAAACATTGGCATATTCCAGGGTTCCCAAAAATTCCGGAACCCCTGGCAAAAATTTGCCAACAAGAATTCCAGCGACCATACATAGCACAACCCAAAGACTCAGATTCTTTTCGAAAAAACTCATGCTTGCTTACCTCCGTTATTTAGCTGACAACAGTGGGCCGGAACCCGCTGCGACTGCTCTGCCGTATCTGCAAATAGCAGGCTTAATTGATCCAGCACCAGCTGAACCTTGCCCCTATCAAGTGAATAATGCATCCATGTCCCCACCTTGTTGCTTGCCACCAACCCCGCCTCTGACAAGACCTTCATGTGATGCGAAAGGGTCGGCTGGGTTATCTGCAGCTGCGACAATAATTCACAGGCGCACCACTCCCCCTGACTCAGCATGGCAACAATCTTTACTCGAACCGGTTCGGACAGGACCTTCAAATCCCGCGCTATATGTTCCTCATTCATGGCACTATAATACTCAATACATTGATTAGCGTCAATATAGACAACCATCAATATTTAACTCGCCAGGAGCGCCAGCCGATTGCAGGTTTAATACCATTG
>CAZDYA010000027.1:0-11089 GCA_964509515.1 uncultured Spirochaeta sp. | reverse complement strand
ATACATATCAGGGTCGCGCAAATTACCCGTAATCCTCAAGCTACCTTGTGCTGCCCCATCAAGAATTTTGAAATTCGGCAAGCGAAAAAAAGAACCTATTACACCAACGTCAAGAAATAGATTAGGTATATCCAGGGTTATTCGGTCTTTTTCTACAACACCATAGCCCTGAGCCTGTATTGGAAACGGATCGTAGATATCAAAATCGAATTCACCCACTTCATTGGATGACAAGGAAAAACCCGTCCCCTCTTTGCCTCCATCTACAACAAATCTTTCGCCTGTACCACGTCCACGAAAAGTGTATTGATCTGTCCGACCCTGCGTCTCATTTCGCACAAACAGCAAAGCCCTTAAATCGGTATCGGCGTTAACAAGCCTTTGATGCTCAGGCCATTTTTCCCCCAAGGTGACGATGACCGATAATTCTACCGAGGTAATATCCTGTATCCAATCGGTAATGCGAATATTGCCATCAGCAGTTAAGGAATAGCTGGCCAGCACCAACTCGGCATCAATATTATCTACAACTATGCCTTCAAATTCACCATTAAGATTTCTGACAAGCAGCGAAACGCTATCATATGCAAAATCACCCTGAGCGGTTACCGGCGAACGGCGAAAACGACCTCTCGGAAAGGTAAAAGAACCGGATATCTCGGGCTTTTCAAATGAACCGGCTATTTGTCCCTCAAGCGAAACATTGCCCCCTAACTCACGAGAAAGATATTCTCCGACTGGGAAATTTTGAATCTGGTAGCGGCCTTCCATCATGGATTCATCAGCAACAAGCTGAAGAAGGTAATTTTCTCCCGATTGATCATTTTTCAGTGTAACATTCAGATCGCCGGCAATTTCGCCGCCTGAGCGGATGGCGGAGTGGTCATAGATTAGCTCGACAAAACCTTCGTACTGACGAGTGCGCCCCTCATTCATTATTTGCAAACCGGGAATAACAACAGATCCTGGTTTCAGCCGAAGCGCAGTAGCAACATTGTGGAAACGGGAATCAGGCAAATTGGATAACTGTATACGGTCAACACGAAGATGATATTTATCCAGCGAACTAAAACTCCCAAGCACGGATAAATTGGCCAAAACGGTATCCTCAGGAAGAGGAATCGGAAACTCATCGAAAACACAATGAAAAACATAGCCAGAAGCGCTGGGGGCGGCGGCGACTTTCAAACCATAAGAGCCGTTCAATTCCATCCTCCCGTTCCTGAAAGCAGTTCCGCTTATTCGGTAGGGATGATCTCGCAACAGTAAGTCCATGTCTATATTTGCTGATCCAGAGGAATATTTAACAGCCAATGAACCTTGGACCGGGGCATCGAAGACACTTCCTTTAACGCCCTGAACCAAAACCCTTGAACGGTCAGCAGACAAAGAAAATTCAACACTGTCCTGATAACCGGCCTCATCATTGATTTCGACCTTTGAAGTATACAATGAAAAATCATCTTCCACTATTCGAATAATCCCGCTGGAAGACAGATGAATATCGTGTAATCGATTGGCAAACTCATCCTGAGAAGGTACGCCGGCAAACTGCCAGAAGGTTTGCGCAGCCATTCCAGCCGAAAGGTTACGTATCCTGTATCTTATTACAGCATCTCCAATCTGATCGTAGGGAATGATTACTTGGGAATACAGCTCGCCATTTTTTGAGTTTGGATATTTTTCATCAGCTGGCAAACCAACACGAACATCCATAGTCAAACCCCATGTGTAGCGGGTTAACACTGAAATACAAATCTTCCCGAGATTGCCGGATGACAGTACGGGAGCAGGATCACATAGAGAAATCTCTCCATTTTCGGTTGAGATAGCAAAAGAAGCACTGGAAAGCTGCAAATCGTTATAGGTCAGGTTTTGAATCTCAAGATTACCAGACACATCCATCTCGGGTTTTATCCGAACTGATCCAACAAAATCAAGGTTTCCTTGCCGGTTTTCCAGCGTAAGCCTGGATATCTTTACGATGCTTTCTGAACCATCGGCATTTACTTTTATGCCAGTTCTACCAAAACCCATCAGTCTCTGATACTGAACGTCCATTCCAATAGAATAGCGTATGCGATTGGCAGGAAGGTACCAGCTTATCATGGCATCACCAGAAAAGGAACCCTGGGCCCACTGATTCAGCCAGCCAAGGCTGGAATGAAAATCAATAATGGAACCAAGACGATAACGGTCGGCCTGCAAGGAAAGTATGGCCGTCTCGGCATTAAAATGATACTCAGCAGAAAGCTCAACCGGATCCCTGGCAGTGCGTCGGCGAAAAACAACACTGTCACGCGAAAGAAGAACACCTAGTTGCTGATCTTTCACGGTAAAAAATTCCGTTGCTAGCTGCCGAATATGAATCTGAGCATCTATTGATTCAAATGATTCTGCTATTCGCCCATTGATAATAACATCACCGAAAACAGGGGTGCTTACTTCTGCAAAATTTGCTATACCTTCGGCATCAGCACTGACAACAAAGACTGGATCACCCTGAAAACCCCTGATCAAAACCCTTGAAACCGACAGAGTGCCCTGGAAAAGCGGGTCACTTACCTTTAGTTGTATACGCCGCAATGAAACACTGGCGTCATCAGTAAATTCAAGCGGAAAATCATTAATTTGATCTAACTCCGATTGATCAGAATCCATTTTTTTGGGCAGAAGCCTGGTGAAAAATGAAATAAGGCCGGCTTCATTTTGGGTATCAAGTACAAATACAGCATCCTCTATGCCGATATGTGATATCTGTGCTTTTCCAAATATCAATCCAATTAGACTGTAGCCAACCTTGATACGTTTGATCGCAATCATGGCATTTGGGGCAGAAACAGGAATACCGGATTCGTAAATCACCAAATCGTTGATGGTAATACCGCTGACAATATTCGGGTCAATAGCGCCATAGGAAAGCGGCTGCCCTATTGCATTCTCTATGGCCGTAATGGTAATACCCTTGAAAGATTCGCTGACTTTTTGTAAACGCTGATGGACTATTGGCATAAAGATGACAATAGACAGGCAAACCACAATCACAATAGACGCGAAAGCAACTCTTCCTGAGGCGGATAATTGTCTGAATCGACGTCTTACTGGTTGCATCATAAATTAGTTCGCGTATACTGACTCTAACATGAATTCCACTCACAATCATACCGGCAAAAAGCCGCAATTTATCGTAATCGAAGGTATTGACGGCGCTGGAACAACAACTCAAAGTGCATTACTGCACAAGGCTTGTATTCATTCCGGAATACCATGCATGGCTACCCAAGAACCTACTGATACAAGTATCGGCAAACTAATCCGCTCTCTGCTAGCCGGAAAGGAAAAAATCAGCCCAAATACCATGGCCAGGCTTTTTGCTGCCGACCGATATGAGCATGTTTTTAGACCGGAAAGCGGGATAAAGGATCAACTGCAAGCAGGGACATGGGTAATCAGTGACCGCTATGTTTTTTCCAGCCTGGCCTACCAGGGACCACAGGTAGGCTTTGATGAAGTATATGCCTTTAACAAGGATGTTCTGCTTCCGGATTACACCTTTTTCCTTACCATACCAGCAGACAAAGCCATGCAGCGCTTGGGAATGCGTGAATCACTGGATTTATATGAAACTACCGAATTCCAAACCCAGGTCGCCAAAGCCTATTCCAAGGCTTTCTTGCATTATGCAGATACCGACTGCAAAATAGTAGAAATTGATGCCACCATGGCAATTCAGGATATACACGGACAAATATGTAGACATTTGAATATTATGCCGATAAATGTAGAGTGAATCGTTGTAAACAAAATACATTCAACCTTGTTCTCTTGCGACTGGTATTTCTTTGCACATTGTTGTGTATCATCAGCAGCGGAACTGCCTTCGCATACCGTTTGATATACAAGGAACAACTATACCGTTTATATCACCAACACCTTTACCAATACCCGGAAAGGATAGCCGAAAACATCCACTGGCTTGAGGCCGCGCTGAGAGCAGACTTCGTTAATCCGCTTAATGCCATGGCTGTAATTGAAAACGAAACCGAATGGGAACGCTACCGGCACCTTTTTACCCTACATATTAACCTTAAATTGATTGAACAGTACCTTGCATGGGGAAACAAACATAACAAGCGGGAAGCATATTTTTTTAATGCCCCTTTCGCCAGACAAAACCTTGAAAGCCTGGAAAAAGCCGAGAAATTGTTCCGCTATGCCCTGGTATACTGGGCTGAAGCCCAGGAAGAGGTCGAGATAATCAACGGCCTTCCTCGTTGGGTACATCTGGAAGAAATACAAAACTGGGAAGATGAATATTACAGAATAATAACTGGTGAATTGGACTATGAAGCCATCATCAATCGGCATCTAGCCAGACTGGAGAGAGTCAGGGCTGATTTTGAAGCAATGGATGAGTCCACCTATTGATAAACATTGCATCCCCATAGGAAAAAAACCGGTACCGTTGATCTATCGCTTCCTGATAAGCGGACAGGATTTGTTCGCGTCCGGCAAATGCCGAAACCAGCATCAGCAAGGTTGATTCCGGGGTATGGAAATTTGTCAGCAACATATCTACCACGTTAAAACTGACGCCTGGGTATAAAAAGATATCTGTGCTGCGGGAGCCAGCCAGTAAAGATGACCCATCCCATGAGCTTTCAAGAGCTCGCACAGATGTGGTGCCAACAGCCAAAACCGGTCTATTCTCTTGCTTTGCGGCGGTTATCGCCGCGGCAGTATCTTCGCTTATCGAATAATCTTCCATGTGCATGCGGTGATCTGCTATCTGCTCAACCCTGACAGGCAGGAATGTTCCCAAACCAACATGTAGTGTGACCGTGAAAACCTGAACCCCAACGGCCCTGATCTGATCCAGCAATTGCGGGGTAAAATGTAACCCGGCCGTCGGTGCTGCCGCCGAGCCTACCTCACTGGCATAAACAGTTTGGTAGCGTTCATAATCGAAATTCGCATGCAACCGGGAGATATAAGGCGGCAAAGGCATTTCCCCATTTCGTTCCAGGTATTCTTCATCCAGAACGGGGGAAAACCGCATTAACCAGGTACCATCTGTCAGGCGACGAACCACTTTACCGCGCATACCTTCTGGCAAGCTTAGTTCCTCACCGGGTTTTCGCCGTTTAGCCCGATTGAGCAGGACTTCCCACTCATCACCTTCTGGGCGACGCCTTAATACAACTATTTCAACCGAACCGTTATTCACGGTTCGTGCATGCAATCTGGCACGCCTCACCCGGCTGTTATTGATAACCATAACGGTACCAGAAGGTATGAATTTTACAATATCCCCAATGTTTCCATGAAAGGTACTTGGAGAGCCATTCGGAGGGCAGTCAAGCATAAGCATTCTGCTTTCTCCACGCCTTTCACTGGGATACTGGGCAATTAATTCAGGGGGTAAATCAAAATAAAAATCTTTGGTCAGCATCGTTTCCTGCCTGCATTTTTAGATGTGTATAGGCCAAGTCAGTGGCTACCCTACCGCGGGGAGTACGCTGAATAAAACCCTTTTGCACCAGATATGGCTCATAGAAATCTTCGAGGGTATCAACGGATTCCCCGATGGAAATGGCCAAGGTTTCGGCCCCTACAGGTCCACCATTGTAACGCTCAATAATGATTTTCAGGATGGCCCTGTCATGTTTCTCCAAGCCGTAGGCGTCTATTTCCATGCGCTTCATTCCCTGCAGAACGGTTTCGGCCGAAATCACACCATTGCCAAGCACCTCGGAAAAATCACGCATCCTGCGCAACACCCGATTAGCCACCCGTGGTGTACCCCTGGAGCACTGAGCCAGCAAGGCATATGCATCTTCATGAACCGCGATATCCATCAAACGCGCCGAGCGCTTTAGAATTTGAACAATATCATCATCCTGATATAAATTGAGCCTGACGGATATTCCAAAGCGACTATGCAGAGGAGCCGAAACTGACCCTGCTTTGGTAGTAGCTCCTATCAAAGTAAAGCGGGAAACCGGAATTCTAACCGACCGAGCCGATGGGCCCTGACCGATCACCCAATCCAACTCGAAATCTTCCATGGCGGTATACAACATCTCCTCGAGTACTGGGCGCAGCCGATGAATCTCGTCGATAAAAAAAACACTGCCTGGGGGCAAGGTGGTAAGAATACCCGCAAGATCTTTGGGCTTTTCAAGAGCAGGTGCACTGGTAACCCTGAATTCGGCCTCCATCTCGTTGGCCATAATCCCGGCCAGGGTTGTCTTTCCCAGCCCCGGAGGCCCATTCAGAAAAACGTGATCAAGGGCTTCTTGCCTTTTCCTGGCTGCTTGAATAAAGACCGAAAGATTATCGGTAACCGTCGGTTGCCCCAGAAAATCACCAAGATGAATGGGCCTAAGCTGCTGTTCTTGCTCATCAAGGGGATGATAATCAGGATGCAGTTCAGCTTCCATAAGCTCCCCCCTGATCGCGCGCAGACAAGCCAAGCAGGGCCGTGCGGAAAATCCATTGCTCTTTCTCCCGAATAGAGAATGCTGCTATCTCCGGTGAAGCAGATGCTGAGCTGACAGCATCTTTTACTGCATTGGTATCAAAACCCATGCTAACAAGGGATTCTATCAATTCATGCAAACTGTCCTTGGGCTCACCGCCAAGGCCATCATCGGTAACCAACTCTCCCTGAAGGCTTAAAACCAGCTTCTGTGCGGTTTTCTTGCCAATACCGGGAAGGCGGGATAAGGCATCAACATCAGCACTCTCTATAAGGCGCCCTAACTCCGCACTATCAACGTGTGACAACATTTTTATAGCCTGTTTTGGCCCAATCCCGGACACGGCAATAAGAGATCGAAAAAGCGTTCTTTCGGTGCGGTCAGCAAAACCGTAAATTCTTAGTTCATCTTCACGGACGATCAGATGGGTATATACCCGTTGTTCAACATCCGGTTT
Source organism: uncultured Spirochaeta sp. (assembly GCA_964509515.1). GTDB lineage: Bacteria > Spirochaetota > Spirochaetia > DSM-27196 > DSM-8902 > Spirochaeta_B. Next base: position 4,150 of record CAZDYA010000027.1, on the reverse strand, counting down.
TCTGGCAAAGGCACGAATTGATCGTCCACTGGCATACACGTCCCACTCAACCGGACCAGTTTTAACAATGAAACCAAGCGGATTAGAGCCATTAATGAAACCAGAAAGCGTTTCTATCATCGGATTGTCCCTCCGGCTGCTGATAAAAAAACAGCGGTATTTGCATGGCAAATTGCTGCCGCCAGCGCATCAGCAGCGTGATTGCTGGACGGAATGGCTTTTAAACCCAACAGAACCCGCACCATATGCTGCACCTGCTGTTTCTCAGCCTTACCATAACCAACAAGCGCCTGTTTGATGGCTTGCGGATTATACTCACCAATAACGACCCCATGCTGCTGCAAGGCCAGCATCACAACACCTCTTGCCTGAGCAACCGGCAGAGCGCTGGTGGTATTCCTGGCAAAAAAAAGGGTCTCAATACCAGCCTGCTGGGGTTCATATCGCCTGATAACCGCTACAACGGCCTCATAAATAGCCTGTAAACGCACCCCCATGGCAAGACCCGATGTTGTATGAATACACTCATGGTGCAGGTGATGCCAGCGGGTGCCATCGGTTTCTATGACACCTATACCGGTATCTGCAAGCCCTGGATCAATCCCCAGAATCCTGGTCATAAGCCAAAAGAATCAATCAAGCTGAAAATCATCGGGTATATCAAGATTGGAGGAAACATTTTGAACATCATCATGATCATCCAAGGTTTCCAGCATCTTCAAAACCTTGCGGGTCCCTTCTTCATCAAGCGAAGAATAGGTATCAGCAACAAGGGAAACCTCTGCGCTTTCATGCTCCAGACCAGCCGCCTGCATCGCCTCGACCACAGCATCAAAGTCCTCGACCGCCGTCTCGACCTCGATCGCATCGCCCTCCATGGCTACATCGCCTGCGCCCGCCTCAAGCGCTTTTTCCAGAATATCATCCTCGGTGTATTTGTCGGCGCTATAGACAATGATACCTTTCTTGTTAAACAGATATGATACACAGCCGGATTCACCAAGATTTCCACCAGCCTTATTGAAAATACTACGTACATCGGCCGCCGTACGGTTGCGATTGTCGGTCAGGCATTCAACCAGGATTGCAACCCCGCCAGGGCCATAGCCTTCATAAACGATTTCTGAATAATCGGCGCCATCCATATCACCCGAGCCTTTTTTAATCGCCCGTTCAATATTATCCTTTGGCATGTTTTCTATACGCGCCTTATTAATTGCCGTACGCAAGCGCGGATTGGAATCAGCATCGGCACCGCCGATACGCGCTGCTACGGTAATTTCTTTTATCAACTTTGAAAAAATCTTGCCTCGTTTGGCATCAAGGGCACCCTTTTTATGGCGAATTGTAGCCCACTTACTATGGCCGGACATGAAAACTCCTTATATGCAAAATGCGAAAAAACAATAACACAGCGATATTTACGGTGTCAACGTAAGGGCCAAAGCCGCAGTAGCACTTTTCCCTTCACCTGTTTGGCAGATACAGGCCCAAACATCCGACTGTCAGGATAGCCTGCCCCAGATTGTTGGGCAACAACAAAGAATTGACCGGCAGGAATTTCCTGTTTCACAAGGTTGCCAGAGAGCGGAAATCCATCACTGGGAAGCACCTGCGGTTTCGCTATGGGCCATGAATCAATCAGTTTATCATCAACGTAGCACTCATGACGACGGAACTCTATCATTTGGCCTTCAATCGCAACGATTCGCCGCAGCAACGGCTGAAACCTGTATGAATCGCCTGCTTTACCAGAAAGAAAGGGAACTCGACTCTTCAAGATTGACCATGGATTATGCCGGCCTGCATATGGAGGATAGACAACGACAATATCCCCCGAAGACGGTTTGGGGTTAAATAGACCGACCAAAAGAATGTCACCAGCAACAAAGTCAGGCTGCAGGGCATCGGTCTGAACCCTATAGGTGCGCAAAACACAGCCATGAAGAAAAAAGGCCGTTAGCAGCACAATAAGTAAGGGTCGATATATTTTTGCCAGAAAGCGGCGGATCACTGATGGGCGATAAGTCCTGTAAGCCGAGCGTTGCCGCATATCAACGCACGCCCCGCCAGCGGGCTACTGGCCAATAAATAAACATCGCCCTTCCCAGGACATCGCTAGCCTCGATAAACCCGAAATTGCGGCCATCATGGGAGTTATCCCGATTATCCCCCATGGGCATTATATGCCCGGCGGGAAGGAACCAGCCTTTCTCGCCACGCTTGCGCAGGGCCGCCAGCTGTCTGTCAGCTGGATTCATGGCTGAACGATAGCTGATTCTTAACTGATCACGGGTATTTATATCGGGCGGAAAACGTCGTGCATATTCCGAGGCAAAATCCCGCTGGTCCTGAGTTAACAAAATACCAGCCTCGGAGCGGCTTAATATTTCAGAGAAAACCGGCATTTCATCATAAGCCTCGGCAGGCACCAGACGGCGTACCGGGGCAGCTTTCGAAGGTTTTGTGTATAATTCATAATCGTAGTGCCACCTTGAAGCTCCCTGTGGCCGTATCATAACATCACCATTGATGGATTTAATACGATCATTACTCATACCAATCGCACGCTTGATCAACAGGCTGGCTCGCGGGTTACCGGTCTCATCACGGTCAATATCGACCATGGACAATGTAAGCATGTACAGCACACGATGCAGAAGATAAAAAGCGGTACTGCGTGTTTGCTGAGAAGGGTTTTCGAAAATGATGATATCCCCTCTTTCAGGGACTGAAAAACCTGGCAGTTTGCCCAAACCAGGCAACAATTGAGGGCCATAAATAACCTTGTTAACAAAGATATGGTCACCCTCTATCAAGGTATTCCGCATGGAAGCTGAGGGTATCTGATAAGCCTGAATGCAGTATTGGTTAACCAGAAGTACAATCAAAGCAGCCTGCAAGAAGGCCTCAATCCAATCCCTGACTGGATGTTTCTGCTGCTGTTTCAGCTTGGCGCGATAACGCCGCAGATTTCTCCAGGTCAAAAACTGTTCCACCCCGCTGACCAGTCTTTCTGATACGGTTTTCATCATTCGCAACAGTAACACATTGCATATTCGATTGACAAGTAAAGGCCTATTTACCTATCCTTGCGGTTATGTCCACACACTCAAAACGCAAGCCCGAAGAACAGCAAAAACCCGAACCAGTGGTGCTAAAACCAATTGCAGGTATTCCGGCCGAAAAGTACGTTCCAGGCCTCTTTATAGCTGTCATTCTGGCCGTGCTATTCTGGCTATTCTTTATTCCAGGCATAACAAACTACGGTAGCGAAGTAATTTTTGATTCCTTTCCGGCCAATGCAGCCGTTTATGCTGATAATCAATACCTTGGGGCGACTCCCTTTGCGGCCAAGCTAACTGCCGGTGAACATACAATCAAATTTGAAAGCCAATACTATGAGGCTAAAGAGACAACCATTGAGGTAAGGGGCCGTCTGTTTGGATCACGGTTTTTTCCGCGTCGCCAAAACGAAAGTGCCCAGCTGGAATTAAATGATCATGCTTCGCTGGCCAAAACGGCACTGGCCGAATATGCTGATTGGGCCATTGTCGGGCAGGAAAGCAGCAGGTACCGCTTCCCTGCCATTCTGCGGCCAGCGGTTCACCGGCTAATGCTTTCAGGGAATAAGGAATCGGCTGAGCACCTGTTACATTATGCTCTTTCGCATGCCAGCACATCCAGTCTGGTCAGGGATTATGTTAGCGCTGCACTAAGAATGGAAGGTGGTATTCCTTCGGGAAGCAACCTGATCAAAGCCCTTGGCAGATTATCAATATTGCTCAACTCTTCGGAAAAGTCAGTCCTTTGGCTGGCAGATGTTTTACCCTCGGCACTGCAAAAAAACGTCAAAGGGCGACCGGATTTCATCGATTTGAGCGAATCAATAGCCACACGGCTAATTACCAGCACATCGCCTCATGGATTTGGCCCTGAGGGCCTGGAAACTAAACCGGTAATAAAACCCGAGAACCTGAATATCCGTGCTTTTGGCCAGGATTTACAGTTTGTTGCCGTTCCGGAAACGACATATTTGTACGGAGCTTCCAGCGGCAGCCAGGAAGGTGAGATTTTCCCTTATATCTCTGAGGTTAAAGAATTCTTTCTGCAGAAAACCCCCGTTACCCGAGCACAATATTCGGCCATG
>CAZDYA010000026.1:4189-11107 GCA_964509515.1 uncultured Spirochaeta sp. | reverse complement strand
CTGATGCGGTGGCTGCCCGCCTGATAGCCATGATCCTGATGGGTAAGTACGACCGCCGCTTGCTGGTATCATTCTACAATGGCGATGTAGGCCCGATATTACGCGATCAGTTTTTTGAATATCCGCGTGAGCGTGGTGATTATTTCGTGGTGTACCTTAAGCCGACATATCGCCGCAAGGTTACCGCTGAACTTGAAAAGCTTGGTGTAAGTAACTACCAGCTTTTTCCAGACCCCAACAAGGATTTTGCCGCTGCTCTGGCCGGCTGCAAGGGCTTGATAACCAGTTCGGGCCACCAGAGTTTGAGCGAGGCCGTTACCCTTGGCAAGCCGGTTTTTGCCATCCCGCAGCGCGGTCAGTACGAGCAGCGGCTGAATGCCAGAATGCTGGTGGAATCAGGCTGGGGAATGAAGGGGCGTTTTTCCAACCTGAATAAGTCGCTTGGGCGTTTTGTCCGTTCCATTGATAAATTCCCGCTTTATCCCCAGGCGCGGGCGGCTGCGTGGCGAGGGCCAAAGGGCAATGCCTTTCGCTTTGTAAATGATCGTAATCTGGCTATCGAAAAGATTGATGAGTTTTTGCAGCAATATACCGACAAGCACGGGTTGGAGCGCTTCGTACTCAATGTTCAGTATGGGGTCGCCCACACCTTGCATTCGCTCGGGCTTGCAGGGTAATCAAAATTGAATGCACCAGACGTCTGGCAGTGAAATTCCAGCAAAAAACCAGCGACAGCGCGATCGCCTTGGCAGCCAGATAGTGCAAGTTAAGGCGGTATGTCGCGTACCATAGAATACCAACGTGCAAGGCGATGCCGGCACTGGCGATGATGGTAAAACAGGCAAATTCAATACGGCGGTAGCCCCGCGGGACGGCGGGGAAAACCCAATAGCGGCCGGCCAGATAGGCAAATGTTAGGCCGGCCAGCATGCTGATGCTCCCGGCCGAAACCTCATTCATTCTGATTACTTCAATCAGCATCAACAGCACACCATAATCAATCAGGGTGGCGCCAAAACTGCCAAGCAGGGAGCGAAAGATTTGCACCATGGGATGCCGGGTTCTATGCACAAGCATTTTGAGTGTCAAGCGGCGAAGCATGGAGGCAGATTATAGTCAAAAATAGCCAAAGTACAATATTTATCTTCAACTAATAACAGAGGCTAACCTATTCCTAACATGAAGCGGCTATATTACCGTTAAATTATGAAGAAAAAGCATACATTCAGTTTAATTAATCTTCGTTATCTATATGCGGCTACACCCGTTGAGCCCCTGCCAAGCGATCGCTCAGTTGTTATTTTCAGTGATTTTCATATGGGGGATGGCAGCAAAAAGGATGACTTTTTGAACAATGCTGATCTGACGATCGAGGTGTTAAAGGAATACTACCGCCGTGGACATTTGCTGATCCTCAATGGTGATATAGAAGAGCTGCAAAAGTTCAACCGTGAAAAGATTCGCCGCCGTTGGAGTGAGGTCTTTGATCTGTTTGCCCGTTTTCGGGCCGAGGGACGTCTGATTCGCCTGGCTGGCAATCACGATCTGGACATGCTTTTTGACGATGAAGAAGAGATAGACATCAGGGAAGGGGTGCGCTATGCCCTTCCGGAAGAAGAAGGCGTGGATGGTCGCCGCGAATTGTTTATCTTTCATGGTCATCAGGCCTCGCGGTTTTACGCCCTTTTCAATGATCAGCTTGGAATGATGCTTAAGTACCTGCTTCGCCCTTTGCCATTCAAGAATTTTTCGGTCAGCCACGACAATCGAAAAAAGAAGCGCCTGGAAGAAAGGGTTTATTCTTTCTCTAATTCACAGCACATAGTGTCGATCATTGGGCATACCCATCGCCCCCTGTTTGAGTCCTTATCCAAATCTGATTATGTCAAATATAATATCGAACGTTTATGCCGCCAGTACAGCACGGCCGATGCCCAGGAGAAGGAAGCCATTCAGGGTGAGATTAATGATCTGAAACAGCATCTGGAAGAAAACCGTCCCGAAGCCGAAAACGATATCGGCAGTATTTATCACGGTGACTTTGTTGTTCCCTGTGTGTTTAATTCCGGTTGTGTGCTGGGAAAACGCGGCATTACCTGTATCGAGCTTTCTCCATCGGATATCTCACTTGTATACTGGTTCGATGAACGTCGTTCCAGGCGTTATATCCGCTACGAAGGCTATCAGGCCAGGCAGTTGGGTGATACCGATTACTACGAAACCGTTATCAAGAGCGAAAAGCTGGATTATGTTTTTTCCCGCATTAACTTGCTGGCATGATGCGTGGTGCCAGCAACAGCCAAAGGGCGTTGTTGCCCAAGTGAACCAGGATGGCAGGGCTCAGGCGACCGGTTTTGATCGTTAGCCAGCCCAAAAGCAGGCCTGCGCCAAAGGCCGGTAAAAAGTGCCATGGATTCAAATGAGCCAGGCCAAATAGCAGGCTGGATATCAGCAATGCCTTCGGGCTGTTATAGCGTGGCAGCATGCTGCGTAAAAATGCTCCCCGGAACAGCAATTCTTCTGCCAGGGCCGGTATTAGCGCCATGGCGATCAGCTTTAACCACACAGGCTCACCCATAAGGGCGCTGCTATTAGCGGCAAAAAGTGCTTTCCAACTGTCCGGCATCGGGATGAGGGTATACGCGAGTTTGAGCAATAGCCATGAAATTGCGGGTACAATTATCAGCAAAAAAAGTGTCAGCAGGATTGTAGATAACGGCTTGCCCTTCGGCTTGTCCTCTTTTCTTTGGATGTCTCTGGTATGCCGATGGAACATATACAGGAGCAGGGCATAAGACAGGGTTTGATAAAGGGCCCGGCCAGGCAGGCTGCCGGCCGGCTGAATCAATAAAAAGAGCATCAGCAACAAGGTATATGCCAGGCATAGCCAGGCAGAAGGTATTCTGGATGGCATTATTCGCCAGAGAAGCGCTTGACCTCGTCGCCAAGGTCCTTCAGGGCATTCAGCAGATTGTCCATCTCGTTGCTGTTGGGGAAGGCCAATAGCTCTTTCTGCTTGGACATCAGTTTTTCCAGCTTGCTTCTTAGCCTGATCCCGCTGTGGGTAACCTGGTTTGATAGCAGGTAAAATTCCCCGTTCATCAACAGGCGCTGCAGGGCCCGCTGGTTTTCGTTTAGCCAGAGGGAGTAAAAGTCCTCGAAGGTATCGGGGGCCTTGCCGTTGGCGCTTTGTTCCTGGAAACGCGAGATTACCCGCTGCAGGGTATCCTGATTGGCCTGGGCGACAATGGTAGAAAAGTGGCTGGTGCTTTCGATAAGTTGACGCAACTCATTTACGCTGTCCTGCTGCAGCGATATCAGCTCGGTGTTTTTGGCCATCTGCGGCAGGTTGAACATGGTGCCGCACACCTTGCCGAAGTCAGAGTTGAAAATCCTGGTAAAGCGGGTATAGGCATCGGTATCGCCATCGGAAACGTCCTGCAGCAGTTTTTGAATTTCTTCGATATCCCTGGTCCAGGATTCAATCAGCGAAGGCTCTTTCTTGGAATGCATGGTATGTGTGGCGATGCTGTCTTGCACAAAGCTGCGCAAGGGGTCAGGCAGCTGGCTGGAGAAACTGTCGCTAAGAATTTTTAGATACTTGCCGTTCCATTCTTCCAGCAGTAGCGAGAAGGTGTCTTCCTTGGGTTTGGGGGCAGGATTGGCGGCTTGTTGCAGGTCTTCAAACAGCTGGTAGACACCCTTAAAGGCCGAATTCCTGGCGTTAACTTGATTGAATGATTCAAAAAAGCTGTGGCTTGGTTTGGGGGCGGATTGCTGCCCGAACATGTTGCCAATGAACCTTGTCCAGGCATCCATGTCCCGTGAGCTTTCTTCGTTGCTGCTGGCGGAATCCATCAGTTTTTTTTGAGCCTCTATCCAAGGCTCCATCACGGCATCCAGAAATGCATTGGGCATCATTTTTATATCTCCTGCGTACTTCCCCATGTTTAGACAAGTATACTACAGCTTTGCCTGTTTCGTCATCCTTGGTGTGTATGTAGCCTGGCTAAACGTTGTTGAAGTTTTGTAACAGGATCATGATTTGGGTGCGGCTACTGCAGCCGGTTTTTTTGTAGATATTGGCGATGTGAGACTTGATGGTATTTAGCGATATCGATAACTGATCGGCAATCTCCTGATATGGGGCCCCCTGCAGCAGCAGGGGAATGATTTCCCATTCCCTTTTTGTCAGGTCCTTCAGGCGTTCATGGCGATGATTTATTTTTTGATTGCCCTTAGGCTGGCCGCTTTGGCTGGTAGCCAGGTTTTCCATGCCAATCTGACTGGTGTTGTCAACTCCCAACACCGGTTCCCAGATTTCTATGCCGTATTCAATTTTGTCGGACCAGTCGCTGGCTATCGGAATAGTGGTTATCCTGACATGATTTTTTATCTCTGGCAGGTACAGTGTTGAACAGTGGCGGATACCCTGTTTCATGGCTATTTGTCCTGGGTGATCTTCCCAGGGTTTTTCCCTGCCCAGCAGTTCATGGGCTCGGCGTCCGTGGCTGCGTTCCTGAACGCCGAATATCTCGTAGCCCTTTTTGTTGAGTGAGATTATCCGGTGGTCGGTGTGGATAAATTGAACAATACAGTTAAGGCTATCAATGATTGAAAAATGCAGGCGGGAGCGCCGCCGTTCCTGATCCAGCAGACGACTGGTTTTTTTGGAAAACTGATGCATCTTTTTTAGCTGTATGGCTGACAGGATGGCAAAATTCAGCTGGGCAAGTCTTATCGGGGTATGCAGGCAGCCATGCAGATAATCGCCGGGCAGCAATTGCTCGCCTTTGACCGGGCTGTCTTCACTGCAATACAACAGGCAGGTACAGTCGTATTGATAGTAGAAATCCCTGGCCAGATTAATTCCTCTGTTCTTGCCGAAGTGTCCTGGCATGATCAATATTAAACTGCTGGATTGAATATCAGCCGCCAGGTTTTCTGCCTCTTTTACGCTGTAAGCTAACATGATTTTATATGGCAGCTGGTAAAGCTGTTTTAGCAGCTCGCTATCGGAGTTTTTTTGATCCAGCAACAGCAGGATGCTATGCAACTTTTGTCCGTGAATGGGTGGCAGGCCGTTTTGCTTATCCATGGGGCCGGCCTCCTTGATTTGCACTTTCCTTAATATGCTGATGCAGATCGGTCAGGGTCAATGGTTTCACCAGCAGGTGGTTCATGCCGGCCTTCCTGCAGATGTCAGAAAGCTGTGGGTTATCGTTGCCGCTAATCCCTATTATGGTGCAGTGTTTTTTTTGTTTAGCCTCTCTGGTGGCCTCGTGCTTGCGTATCGCTTTGGTAACCGCCAGGCCATCCAGCAAGGGCATTGAAACATCGAGCAAGACCAGCTGCGGTTGGTGTTTGTGCCACATGGTCAGGGCCTGGGATCCGTCCTTGGCCATAAAGACTTCGGTATGCGGGATGAGCTGTTGAATCAACAGGCTGGTTATCTTGCAGCACACGTGTTCATCGTCGGCAACCAGAACCGTGACCTTTCCCTGCAGGCTGCTGCAGTCTGGTTTTTCGTCATGGTCTGTTGCCTGGATGCCAGACAGTGGATTGTTGCCATCGGCAGGCTTCTCGGCCCTGGCAGCCGGCAGCTGCAACTCAAAACAGTTGCCTTGTCCCGGCAGCGGATTGGCAGACAGTTCCGCCCCGATTGAATTGCTTAGTTGCAGGCATATATATAGTCCAAGGCCATGACCGTGCTGGCCAGGTTTGGCGTCCCTTTTCCATGGCATAAAAAGCGAGGGTAGTTTTTCGGCATCAATGCATTGGGCGCTGTCGATTACTTGCAGGCAAAGTTGCCCGCTATGACTGTTCGGCTTATCCGGCTGCCAGGCAGCCGCAATTGTAACCGAACCCGCATCGGTATATTTGATGGCATTATGCAGCAGGTTGATCATCAACTGGTTTAGCTCGACGGCCGGTAATAGCAAATACTGGGGCAATAAATCTGAGGGCCTGGCTTGCAAGGTCAGGCCTTTGTCGATGGCTAGCGGTTTGACCACCGACATGGCCTCGTTTAGCAGCTGGACGAGGTTTGTCGGGCAAAGAATTGCAGGGTCTGCAGTAGTTATTGCTGTGGCGTTCATGCCGGCCTGTCTGTGCCGGTAATCCTGTAATGTGCGTTCGGTAAAATGCAGCAGGCTGCGGCTGCATTTCTGCAGTGCCTGTAAATATTCCTTTTGAATATGCGGACAGGTCTCTTGCTCCAGTAGTTCCGTGTAGCCGACGACCCCCATAAGCCCTGAACGAAGCTCGTGACATAAATGAGCAACTACATCCTGTTCAGTATTGAGCGTCATGTCCATATATTACCTCAATCTAAGAATATTTTGAGAAATCGTATCCGTAAATCAGCGACAGTGGTGATATTTAATAAAAAAGTTATGTTATTAATAATTATTTGGGGTGATAAGGCTGGCATCTAGTATCGGTGTGTTAGCCGCGGTATACTGCCGCCATGAGTGTATTGCAATCCTTGTTTTTGGGCATCATGCAGGGAATAAGTGAATTCTTGCCCGTCAGCAGCTCCGGCCATCTGGTAGTCCTGCGTCGTGTGATGGGTATTGGTGAAATCCCCTTGCTTTACGATATCGCCTTGCACGCCGCCACCCTGCTCGTCGTCTTATGGTTCTTTCGCCAGCGGATAGGCCGCATTGCACTGTCGCTGCTGCGGTGGCTGCTGCGTCGCAATACCCCCGCGGATGGCGCTGACCTGCGTTTGAGTATGCTGGTGATCGTGGCAACGCTTTGTACGGGCCTTATTGGCATCTTCTTGCGCGGATTTGAGCTGCATGGCTATCCCAAGCTGGTTGCGGGAATGTTTCTGCTTACGGCCATCTTGCTGGCAGCCAGCCACTTTGCCGAGCGGCTGTCTGGCCGCCGGCAGGCTGCCGGAGCCGGAGCGGG
>CAZDYA010000026.1:0-4089 GCA_964509515.1 uncultured Spirochaeta sp. | reverse complement strand
GCCACTTTGCCGAGCGGCTGTCTGGCCGCCGGCAGGCTGCCGGAGCCGGAGCGGGGGCAGCGCAGGGCGCGAGGGCCGGAGCGGGGGGCGATATAGGCGCCGGCGCGTGGGGTGGTGTCGCGGCCGGCGAGACGGCAGCGCAGGGCGCGGGCGCGGGAGCGGGCGTGACGGCTCTACCGGGCGAAGATGGCGCGAGGGCGGGCGCAGCGGCCCCACCAGACGAAAGTGGCCCAGCCAGCGCAGCCGGCGACGTCCCAATGTCCGGCTGGCTTGTGAAGGGCTTGGTGCTCGGAATCGTACAAGGGCTGGCTGTGATCCCCGGGATCAGTCGCTCAGGCAGCACCATCGCGGCGGCTTTGTTTTCTGGCATTCCCCGCCACAGGGCCGGGGAGGTGTCATTTTTGCTGTCTGTTCCTGCTATTTTGGGAGCAACCCTTTTGGAGCTGCGCCATTTGGGCGAATTGACGCACAGCATCAGCCTGCCTGTTATGGCGGCCGGTTTTTTGGCGGCCATGATTTCCGGTTGGCTGTCTCTCAGCTTGCTTGTGCGGATTATCAGGGGTAGCAAGTTATGGGTATTTTGTCTTTATCTTGTTCCCTTGGGAATTTGGGGGCTGGTGGCACTGTAGGCTGGTTCGAGCAGGCAGCACCAGCCGAACAGGCAGCACCAGACGAGCCCGCCTTATGAGCGCAGAAAATCGGCTAATTCATCCAGTAACTGCTCCGCCGGTAAGGCCGCGCGCTGGGTCTTCGGCAGACTTTCAATAAAAATTGAGCCGTAGCGCTTGGTCAGTAGCCTTGTGTCACTTACCAGCACGGCGCCGTGATCCTCGGTGGTGCGCATCAGGCGCCCAAAGCCCTGTTTGAAGCGCATGGTGGCCTCTGGTACGGACAGCTCCATAAAAGGACTGCCGCCGGCTGCGGCAATTGCGTCACAGCGTGCCTGATGTATCGGTTCATCAGGGACAGGAAAGGGGAGCCTTGTCAGTATTACCAGCCGCAGGCTATCACCTGGGGCGTCGATACCCTCCCAAAAGCTCTGGGTGGCAAAAAGGACGCTAGTTGTATCGCTTGTGAAACGTTGCAGCAGTCTGGCGCGGTCATCATCGCCTTGGCGCAGAATCGTCAGGCCGGCATCGCGCAGCATCGATTCCGAGGCACGGTAGACTTCTTCCAGCAGGCGGTAGCTGGTAAACAGAACCAGTCCTGCCCCTCCGGCACGCAGCAGGGCCCTGGGAACGAAGTCGGCCAGCCAGTTGTTGTAGGCTTCACCCTGGCCGACATCGGGAGCATCCACCGGTACGCCCAAGAGAACCCGCTGCTGATAATCAAAGGGTGAGGGCAGGCTGCAGTGATCAAGCCTGTCAGGATCAATCTGGTCAAGACCGATACGGCGATCCAAAAAGCGGAATGAATTGCGGATTGTCAGGGTCGCGCTGGTGCAGATCACGGTCGACAGCGGTGCAAAGACAGCATCATGCATCATCGTGGCTATGCTGAGCGGGGTTACACTGAATTGCACAAAGACATCGCGACGGCTGGTGCGGCGTTGCTCAAGCCAGTAAACCAGATCCTCGCGGTTTTTCATCTCGACAAAGCGGGTGCAAACCCCGGCAATGGATTCCAGACGTCGAAGCAGCAGCCGCAGATCAAGGATGGCCGGGTCATCGTTATACTCATCAGGGAGCAGGCGAATAGCCTCGGTGATAACCGAGGTCAGTCCAATGATCGCGGTTTTCAGGTTTTGCAGGGGTGAAATGATACCACTGTGGATATCGCTGTCGCGTTGGGCGTTTTCATCTTCCTGCGGGATGATGCGCAAAGTGTTTTTTGTTCCCATTACGAATCTGGCTGAGGCCTCAAGTGAGTCCATGCTGGATTGTATGGCCTGGATAAGCGGCGGCAGGGTATTCAGGTTGATTGCGCCGGCGGCTTCCAGTTCCAGCACTGCGCCAAAGCTGCGCTGCCTTTGTTGCCGGTAGAGCATTCTCAGGTATTTTTGGACAAGAAAGCGGTTAAAGCTTTCACTAAAAAAGCTTGTCGCGCTGCGCTCAATGTTGTGGGCCTCATCCATGATCAGCCTTCGAAAGCCGGGCAGGATGACTGTGCCTTCATATTGGCCATCCTTTTCACGCATGCCGACGTCAGCAAACAGCAGATGATGATTGGCTACCAGAATGCGGGCGGTAGCTGCTTCGCGCCGGGCTTTTACCACAAAGCATGGCTCGCTGCCATGACAACGGCGGCCGGAGCAGGCGTCAGGGTCGGCACAGACGTTGTTCCAGAGGGCGGCGTCCGGCAGAAAGGGCAGCTCGGCCTTGTCTCCGCTGCTGGTTGATGCCGCCCAGTCGGCAATGGCCTGCAGGTCTGCCGATGGCTGATCAAACAGGGTGCGGTTTTCTTCCAGATGCTCCTGCAGGCGGTGGCTGCACAGGTAGTTTGATCGACCCTTGACCAGAACGGTTTTTAGCTTGGTTCCCAAAAGCCTTTGGACAACCGGGATGTCCTTTTCGAGTAGTTGCTGTTGAAGGTTGATTGTCGCGGTTGAGATTACAACCCGCTCGTCATTTTGTTCCGCCCAGGCCAGGGCTGGTATCAGGTAGGCAAAGGATTTGCCAACGCCGGTGCCAGCCTCAATGACCCTGATCTCATCATTATTAAAAGCCGAAGCTACAGTTTTTAACATGTTTATCTGGCTTTCGCGGGGAGCAAAGCCTTTTTTTATTTGGCCAAGCTGTCCATCTTCGTCGATCATGGCGGCCAGTTCTTCAATGTCCAGCTGTTCACAGCTTTTGGGGCGCAAGGCTTCCACCACAACGTAGACATTCTCTGCATCGTTGTCGATGATAAAAAAGCCGATTCCGCGTTCTCCCAGTTCGGAGGCAACTCGCAGGTCAGCGGGGCTGGGGACCAGATTGCCGGAGGGGTGGTTGTGAATGATTACGTCGCCCCTTCCGGTGTGAGGGCTGGGGGCCGGCACCATTTCGATATTGCCGCGGGCGGCCACTTCGATATCGGCAAGTTGTCCGCTGCTGTCGATGTGGCCGATAAACAGGACTTCGCAGCCGTTTGCATCAGCGATTTCCTGCTGAACCTGCTTGCGCAGATCGTCAGGTGCATATTTGGCAAAAAGCATGGCCCCTCCTGAGCGCATTGTATGCAGGCCTTATTTTTGTTGCAAGCTGAAAAACACCGGGTCAGGGATTAAGCTTTCGGAGACAAAAAAAGGCTGGCCGGGGTTACCGGACAGCCTTTTGTTCAGGCGATAGCCCTTTTTACTGAACGATAGCGATAATGTCAGAAAAGGCAACAATCAGATGATCTTCGTTATCGATGGAGATCGCTGTGCCGGCGTATTTGTCATGCATGACCTTGTCGCCAACCTTCACCTTGATGTCTTCGCTGTCGCCAATAGCAACAACCACGCCGGTTTGGGTTTTTTCCTGGGCGGTTTGCGGAATATACAGGCCGCCTTTGGTCTTTTCCTCTGCCACTTCGTTCTTGAGCAGAACCCGATCGCCTAATGGTGTAACTTTCATAGAGCCTCCGTAACGGTTAATAGAAATATTCGGTTGGAATTGGTGGTAATATACGCATATTGTCCGCAGCGGTCAAGAAAAAACAGCTCTTTATTTTTATTCCGCGGCAAGCTGAGGCGTATTGCCCGCATATAATTGAGTATGCGGGTCATTTCGACCCACTATCAGAGCCAATATTAGCGGCTGTGTCATTGTGACACACGGCCGATCTTTTCGGCCATTTGCCCTGATATCTAATATAATTAAATTGTTTTAATAAAACAACTTATTTTTTTTATCAGATATTTGAAATTTGGCATGCAACTTGCAAATAACAGTGCGGAGGCTAATATGACAACTGTACGTGAGATTAAGAGAGCCAATACAGATAGTGAAAACATTATTTCTGTTTACTTGAAAGAGATTAACCGCATTCCGTTGCTGACTCGCGAAGAAGAGCAGCGATACGCACGCGCCGCCGCCGCTGGTGACAAGGCTGCCAAAGATAAGCTGGTACAGGCCAATCTTCGTTTTGTTGTGAGCGTCGCCAAACAATACCAAAACCAAGGTC
>CAZDYA010000025.1:0-11153 GCA_964509515.1 uncultured Spirochaeta sp. | reverse complement strand
CAGTAAGACCTGGGCTATCAATACCAGCCACATGGATACACCCGGACAATCCCTGCTGGCGGAAAATCATGAAATCACCGGTAGCACTTGTTGCCCTGACACCGGAAAATGTTCTGAGCGGCTCAGCCTGCAAGCAATCAGGCATGGTCTTGCGTGCGGTCTGCATGATGGCCTTCAGGGTTTCCAAATCGGTTAGCAGTTCATCAGGATCTTCAATGTACTGTGCATTTGGCCCGATCATCAGATTGCCATGGTAGGTGCGGGTGACAAGAACCCCCTTGCCTTGCTCATTGGGAACCTGAAACAACACCTGCTTGATGTCATCTCCACTTCCCTTCCTGAAAAGCAGGTATTGACCCATACGGGGCACAATTTGTACCCCGGTTTCGCCGAACATTGCAGCAATCTGCCCTGAATATACCCCGGCTGCGTTAATAATCCGCCTGGCATTAACTGTACTGCCATCCCCGGATATCAGCCTGAATCCCTGCCCCGCCTGCTCAACAGCCATCAGCCCGCAGGAAAGCCTGAAATCCACCCCGTTAGCCGCTGCATTTTCTGCAAGCGCAATTGTGTATTCATAGGGTGAACAGATTCCGGTATGCGGAGCATACAGGGCGGCCTTGACCGCAGGATTCAGGGATGGCTCCATCTCAATGGCTTCCGGACCGTTAATCAGCCTTAGCCCTTTGACCCCATTAAGCTGACCATTATCCAGCAGCTCTGCCAGTTTTTGCTTATCCGCTTCATCAAAAGCCAATACCAGAGAGCCGGTACGCTCAAAGCCGAAGTTCAATTCTTCTTCAAGACGATCAAAGGCCTGGTTCCCACGATATGACGTAGCGGCTTTGGTAGTACCATGGCGAGCATCATAGCCGCCGTGAATTATCCCGGAATTGGCCTTGCTGGCACCCCGCCCGACATCTGCCGATTTTTCAAGCACAACTACCGACACATCGAATAAGGCCAACTCGCGAGCGATTGCACAGCCGATAAGCCCGCCGCCGATTATGGCGACATCATAGCCTTTCATGGCTATATGTTAGTTTGCTGCCGCTGCGGCTTCGGCTTCGGCTTCAGCTTCATTTTCAGTCCCTGACTTGTTTTTTTCTGTCAAATCAGGATTACCAAGCTCGCGGAAGGCCAGGCTACCAGATCGCAAGCTCAGCTGAATTTTACTGCCGGGACCAAAGCGACCTTTTAGAATCTCGATAGCCAGTGGATCTTCGACCTCTTTCTGAATCAAACGACGCAAGGGCCTGGCCCCATACTTCGGATCGTAGCCGTTTTCTATCAGGTACTTTCGGGCGTTGGCACTTACCTCGATGGTAATTTCCTTTTCCACCAGTCGTTTTTGCATATCAACCAGCAAGATATCAAGTATGCGCTGCAGTTCCTCCTCTGAGAGGCTGCTGAATACAACGATCTCGTCAGCACGATTGATAAACTCCGGTCTAAACAGACGCCGTAGCTCATTCATGGCCGAGGCCTTGATCTGCTCATAAGCCAGATACTTGCCGGTTGTTTTAAAACCAACCGCGTTATCGTGACTGATTTCGCGCGCACCAGCATTACTGGTCATTATCAGGATTGTGTTACGGAAAGAAACCGTATGGCCAAGATTGTCCTGCAGTTGGCCTTCTTCCAAAACCTGTAGCAGGATATTAAACACATCTGGGTGGGCCTTTTCGATCTCGTCAAGCAACACCACGCTGTATGGTTTCCTTCTTATCTTTTCGGTAAGCAACCCGCCCTCTTCATAACCGACGTATCCCGGAGGTGCACCAACCAGCCGACTGACATTATGTTTCTCCATAAAATCAGACATATCTAGGCGGATAAGGGCATCCGAGTTGCCGAACATGAACTCGGCCAGCGTTTTGGCCAAGAGGGTTTTTCCGACACCGGTGGGCCCCAAAAAGATAAACGATCCCATTGGGCGATGGGGTGAACTCAAACCGGTCCTGGCCCTCCTGATGGCTGATGAGATGGCTACTATCGCGTCATTCTGGCCGATAACGGTGCGATGCAATTCGTCTTCAATATGCAAAAGCTTTTCGCCTTCACTTTGGGCAATACGGTTCAGGGGAATACCGGTGATGTCAGATATAACGAACTGTATATCGTCGCTGTCTACAACGCTGCGCTCGGTTTTTAGCGTTACCTTCCATTCACTCTTTATTTCTTCTACCCTCTGCTTTAACTCCCTGACTTCATCCCTGACAGCCGCTGCCCGCTCATAATTCTGACTATTAACCAGACTGAGTTTCTCCTGATTCAATGCCTCAATCTCTTTCTCCAATTCAGCTAGCTTGGCAGGCCTTACGCTGGTATCGATGCGCTTGCGGGCACCGGCCTCATCCATCAAGTCGATGGCCTTGTCTGGTAAAAAACGGTCAGCCACATAGCGGTGGCTTAATACTGCGGCCACCTCCAGGGATCCGGGTGTATAGGAAACATTATGATAATCTTCGTACCTGCTTTGGATACCTTTTAGAATTTCAAGGGTATCCTGAACATTGGGCTCTTCAACATGGATCATCTGAAAACGCCGCTCCAGGGCTGCGTCGCGCTCAATGTGCTTCTTGTATTCATTCAGGGTCGTTGCGCCAATCGCCTGCAGCTCACCACGGCTAAGGGCTGGCTTTAACATATTGGCGGCATCCACGGCCCCTTCGGCCCCGCCGGCCCCAATAATCGTGTGCAGCTCATCAATAAAAAGAATAATGCTGCCGGTTGCCGCAATCTCGCGCATGACACGCTTTAATCTTTCCTCGAATTCACCGCGGTATTTGGTTCCGGCGATCAAGCTGGCCAAATCAAGCACCATTACCCTTTTGTCCAGCAATACATCCGGGGCAGAACCATCAACAATCTGCTGTGCCAAACCCTCTACAATTGCGGTTTTGCCAACTCCAGGCTCACCAATCAAGACCGGATTATTCTTTGTCCGCCTGGCCAGCACCTGAATCACCCGGCGAATCTCTTTTTCGCGACCAACAACCGGATCGAGCTTGCCGCTCTTGGCCAACTGGGTTAGGTCTCTGGCGAATTCATCCAGCGTCGGTGTGGTTTTCTTGGCCTGCGCGGGCTGGGACGCGGGCTTGCGCTTTCTTGCCTGCTGATAGTAACTCTGCTGCACAACAGCTCCGCTGCCAGACAATTCTTCTATCAATTCCAGCAAGCTGGCTGAATCAACCCCATACTGGGCAAGGTACTGCATGGTTTCGCTATTTTCTTCGCGGGCGCAGGCCAGCATCAGATGCTCGGTCCCGATATATTCATGCCCCAGACGCTTGGCAACCTCGGCTGAATCTTCCAGCACCCGCTTGCCCCGCGGCGAAGGCGGAATATCACCCAGAATATAACCGCCCCTTTTTCGCGGAACGACCTTTTCCAGTTCGAACAGCATATGGGCCGGATCAATAGCGGCCTTTTGCAAAGCCTTGTAACCCAGGCCTCCACCTTCTTTCAAAATAGCCAGCATTATGTGCTCCGGCAATAATTGATCAGCATGAAAGCGTTTGGCTTCATCCTGGGCAAGAATGGTCAATACCTTCTGCGCTCTTTGCGTTAAACCTTTAAACATCTTATTTTTCCTTTCGCTGTTCGAAGCTGTCTGATAATCTTTGCCGAAACAGTTGCGCACGCCAGTGCTCTACTGTCTCACCCTGCAAACTACCTATTTCCTTTTCGGCCCGCAAGTGAGCAGGCTGGAGACTTATCGCCAGACTGCCTAGCATGGCCGTATTAATACCCGGCAAGCACCCAAGGGCCGCCGCAACACGCAAATCACTCATAAAATCTGCCAGCGATTGCCATGAGTGCGCCTCTGCCTGACACAAGTCGTAAAAACGAACTCCTAGTTTGGCAATCCATTCATCAACGCGCTGCTGCAGAACATCAATCCTTGCCTGCCTTTCATAATGTACTAATGCAACGACCTGTGATTCAAGCAAATTATGACGATCAGCAAGCGGGACACCCAAACTGCCATTGCTTATGAGCTGGAAAAAACCGCCAGGCAAGCGGCGAAAAAACAAGCCGTCCTTGCGACAGCCCTGTCGAACGGCATCAATTCCACCCAAAATATCCAAGGCCCAAAGATGCAAGACAACGACCAGCTGCACCCCGTCACCAAGCAGACCAATGGAACTGTTCACATAGCCAAAATCAACCCTTGCGCGTACCTGAACACTCTGCTCGAGGTCTTTCATTTCCGCAACCGATGCTTCAAGACAGGTCTCTAGCGAAAGCCCGCTGGCAACCGAGATTGTCCGCAGCTGTTCCTGCCCACCAATAACGATGCTGGCTCGCTTTCCCCAAACAGCCAGGGCCGGGCTATCATCACGCTGGTCAATATACAGCTTTTCCCTGAGGATAAGCCTATCCTGTCTGGAAAAATTACTAGCTTGAAGGCCACAGTTTATTGCTATTTTACGGGCTTCTTCCTGACTCAAATAATGACCCAAAGGCAGATCGGCCACACTTCTGGAACATACTACCCGACTGCACGCAACCACATCGTCGGCAGAGCCTGCTGATTCATGCCATTCCCATGACAGATTAATATTTTCATTTTCAGCATGGCTGACTGCGGGGATTTCATCTTCGGCTGCGACGGCAATACCCAGCAAAACGCTCATTTGCCTAAGCTTGTCCGGCAGATCACCGCTGTGATATGGCATGGCGACAAGGCTGTGCTCAAGCCTTTTCTGCGAAGACAGCAGACTAGCCGCCAGCTCATCAGCAAAACTATCCAGGCAATGTTCGCAACCCAGCCTGCCAGCTGCCCGAACTTGCGAGTATGTCAGGCCGCAGCCGTGGCAGATCATCCCTTCGTCGGCATCAAGCAGAGAATCCAGAATTTCACTTGACCTGACTGGCATTTGAGAATTCCATGGCCCGATTCCCATCTCGGCCGCACAGTACTCACATAGTGAAAGAACTGTTTTACCTGCAGACGATTCAGCCTGAATTCGGTACCTCGCAGTTGAATAGCGACAACGTTCGCATTGCATATGCATCAATATAGCACGCCTAGCGGCGGTACAACACCTGCACCGGCTTAATCTTTGCTGCATGGGCAGCAGGAATGCCGCTTGATATCACAGCTAGCAAAAGGGCCGCCAGCCATATTCCGAAAATCACCCCCGGCATCAAGCTGACCGGTATGACATCCAGGTAAAAATCACCCCCAATCAATGACCCGGAGACCGGTGCTCCGGCTGCCAAACGACCTATGAATGATGCAATTATTTCCAGCAAGGCGATAATTTGATTGATTGCCAAAGAAATCAGGGCACCGATAAGAATCCCGACTCCGGCCCCTATCATACCAACCCAGGCTCCAGTTAGCAAAAAAATTCGCCTTATTTCTCCTGGGGTACTGCCCAAGGCCTTTAGCACCCCGATTGCATGCTGCTGCGAGATCGTCAAAAGAATCATGGAGCTGGAAATATTTACAGCCGCAACACCCATGATAATGATCATGACTATAATCAAGGCCGTGCGGGTGCTGCCAAAGGCCTCGTAGCGGCCCCTCTCCATGTCAAACCAGTTGATAACCTGATATTCGCTGCCAGCCAGGCGGCGAATCTGCCTTAACACCCCTGACATCCGCTGCTGGTCGCTCGCCGTTGCCCGAAAAAGCCCATTAGGCAACGCCAGCGGATCGCTGACCTTTACCCCAAGTGTCCTTAGGGAATCATCTGGGGGTAAGACCTGCTTCCCCCTGTCTGCTCCAACGAATACCCAAAGCCGATCCAGTTCCTGATAACCGGTTGATACAACGCCTTTGACTACAAAGCTTGAAACCCTGGGGATCATCCCGCCGTTTGGCATCGAGCGTACAGTCAGCAGCCTGACCTGATCACCCACCCCGGCATCCAGTTGGCCAGCCAGGCTCTTCCCCAAAAGGATATCCCGTCTTTCATCCAGCGAAAATTCACCACTTTCAAGTCCCAGATAGCGCGAAAAACCTGCATCATGCTGGTACATAAGAGGATCGACTGCGCGTACTTGCACACCACTGCGCGAGGCATCCGTATACAAAAGACCGAAGCCGTTTACTTCCTCATAGACACCTGTAACGCCATCAAGGGCGGCGATTTCGTTTTTCATGGCCTGCAACGACTGATCGCTTACTGTCCGATTGGGGAATATGCGAACATGATAGGTGCCGGTTTCAATAAACCGGGATATTATTCCGCCTATCATGCCGGATGAGATATGCATAACCACCACAATGGGAATGACAGCAATAGCGGTACCTACAATTGCCCCGACCGGACGCGATCCCTGTCCGGTACGTCGGCCCAAGGTGATATTCAAGGCCATGCGGGCCTGCTGAGCAAGGGTCATGCTTCCTCCAGCCGGCCATGTTGCAGTAAATATGGCCTTTGGGCCCGGGCAGCAAAGTCTTTATCGTGCGTAACCAGCACCAGCGCAGCGCCTGTCTGCGCTACGACATCAAAGAGCAGCTGTTGCACCCCATCGGAGTGCTGCTCGTCAAGGTTGCCGGTTGGTTCGTCGGCCAGAATCAACCGGGGATTGTTCATAAGGGCCCTGGCAACCGCAGCCCTTTGTCTTTCACCGCCCGACACAGCCCCGGGGAAATGACTGGCGCGATTGCCAACCCCGACCATCTCCAGCAGCTCTTTGGCTCTTGCCTGCGCCTGCTTCACGTTGCTGCCGGCAATCAAGGCAGGCATAGCCGTATTCTCTAGCAAGGTAAACTCTTTCAACAAGTGATGCGCCTGAAACACCATCCCCAGGACCTGATTGCGGAAATAGCCGGCGGCGCGTTCGTCAAGCGATGATACATCAAGGTCCCCAACCACGACCCGGCCATTGCTAGGACTGTCCAAGCCGCTAATCATGTTTAGCAGGGTTGATTTTCCGCAGCCGCTGGTGCCTGCAATAGACACGGTCTGCCCCGGCCAAATCGACAGACTGATTGACTGCAATATGCTTAGTTTTTCACCACCGGTTTGATAATGTTTATCCAGTTGCTCTACCCTCACCAACGCATTTTCATCTGCATCACTCATCTCTCAATACCTCCGCAGGTCTTATCTTTACTACCCTTATGCTGGCCACTACCCCTGCCAGCCCAGCCGAAAGAAAGGCCGCCACCAAAATTGCGGCCACCTCGCCGGCGTACATTTTGACCGGAATATGCATCCACAGAAAACTGCCAGGCCCTTCCCTCAATAGAATCTTGCCTATCAGACCTACAACAGTGTTGATATTTTCTGCCAGAAAATAGCCGGCTATTCCGCCAAGCAGGGCCCCCAAAAATCCAATTATCGCGCCCTCCAGCATAAAAACCAGCTGCACCGAAAAGGGATCAGCACCAAGCGCCTTGAGCGTCCCAAGTTCAGTAGTTCTTTCGATAACGCTTCTTCGCAGGGACTGAAAAATATTCACCCCGACTACGACAAATACCATCCCAAGCAACAGAGTCATCAGCTGCTTTTCCAGCCGCAGTGCGCCAAATATCGACCTGTTGACCTCGCGCCACAAATGAACAGAAGCCCCCTCAGGTAACAAGCCTTGCAAGCGCGGTGCTATTATCCGGTCATCAAAACGCTTGTCCAACTTGATACCCAGCTGAAGCCCTGGATTCCCGTCCGGGTTGGCAGTTTCACTCAGTCCCGTTAAAATATAGGTCTGCTCAAATTCATAATAATCGGCTCTATAAATACCGCCCACCGTATACCTGACTTCTTGAGGTTGCAGCACTCCGCTGCCGACAAAGCGGATAAGGGCAATGCTCTCGCCAAGCCGCACACCCAGATTTCTGGCCAACTCGGCCCCAAGAACCGCCTGACCATTCCTCAGCGTCATCTGCCCGTCCACCACCCGCAGCTTACGCCGGAACTCAATATCATGGCGTACAAGATCAGACGGCAGGGCCCGGACCATCACCCCCCTGGGATCACCGAAATCTCCCTGAACCAGGGTCTGTTCCTCTGAAAAGGGAACAACAGAACGCACCCCCGGCAGATCCCTGATTAGGCGGGCATATTCATATGCCTGGGCCTCATCCTGGTCGGAAGGCAAATCCACCCTGATGTGATAAGAATTCAGTTCCAAAATATTTACAATGGTTGAATACTGAAATCCGTTCATGATCGCCAAAACCGCGATCAATGCAGCCACCCCGACAGCAATCCCAAGGACCGATAAAAATACGGTTATATTGCTTTTTTCTTTTCGCTTGGTACGCAGGTAGCGGAATGCCACCCAGGCCGTCCAGACAATCCTGCGTTTAACGGTCATAGCTGCGGACACGCACTACCTCCCCATCCTCGATAACCTCTTCCAGTATTCTTCGCCTGTCATTCAAATACACACGGAGTACAACCATGTCACGGCTGTACAGGATTAAAATATCTGTAGTTTCGGCAGGCACCTCGTCAAGATTGTATTCATCGGCAATAGAAACATCCAGTCGTCTTTCCTGAAGTTCACCATCAACATAAACAGTTTCTTCCAGAATTTCGCCCTGCCTGTCATAACGGTACCTGCTTGAACGCAAAGAATTTTCAGTTTTTTCTTCATACTGCACAAGCTGACGCTGATCATCATAAAGGGAGGTAGTCTCCAAAACCACGGAATCATTTTTAAAATGCACAGCCGACAGCTCCTTGCCGTCTTTCAAAGTCCTTTCAATACGCAGCGACTCTTCGGGAACAAGGGACACACTGCGCTCCGGATATGTATCTTCGTCGCTAGCGTATATGAAAGAGGTCTCTTGCAAAATTGTATCCTGACGATACTCCCTTTCCTGTAACAGGCGGCCGCCTATGTCATATCGAATAAGCATTTGCTGATTGTCTGGCAGAATGTGCAACTCCTCGCGTAATATGCCTTGCCCGAAACTGTACTGAGAACTACGCTCTGAGCTATCCGCGTATATGCGGGATATTGTTCTAAGACCGCCCTGGGCGCGGTATCCATAGACATCGCGGTATTCCAATTCTCCCTGATTATCAAAGCGGGTTCTCTCCTGCAACTGCGCATCATTATAGATGCTGCGTTCCGCCCAAAGCACTTCCCCTGCAGCATGGGCAATCTCCAGCAATAACAAGCCATCAGCATCAAAGACCAAAACCTGCTCTTCAAACTTATCAAGCTCCCGACCATCGACAAGCCGCTGGCCATCGATAATACCGACCGCTAAAATCCGCACCTGACCGCCCGGCATACGCAGTGAAATTCGCCATGCGGCCGGCTCACCATACTGAAAGAGGTACTCCACTTCCGGTTCAAAATTTGCCGGGGCGATCTGATTACCAAGGGCATTACGCAGGGTCTGTCTGATTTCCTGAGAAACAATATTGACCCATGCTGAACGCCTGACTTGCTGGCGCTCTTCCATGGCAATCGCCCGCTCCCGGCCCATGGCCTGCACCCAGCTCAATTCAGGACCCCTCATCCAAACGGCATTGGCCGCATGCCAGTTCAAACGACTGGCCTCAGGAATTTCCAAAGCCGTATCATCAGACAGAACGGGCATTGCGGCGAGCAAGAATAGCAAAAGCAGTAAGACCAAGCGGTCAATCAAGGATATCTTGTACATAGGATTCTATCGAAAAAGGAATCAAGTCGTCATATCCCTCGCCAAGCCCCAAAAAGGCGACCGGGATACCCAAATCATTATTCAAGGCGACGGCAATACCGGCTTTGGCGGTCGAGTCATACTTGGTGATAACCGCAAAATCAATCCCGACAGCCTCAGAAAAAACCTCGGCCTGACGCAAGGCATTCTGACCAGTCGTAGCATCGACCACCAGCATGCGCATTATCCTGGCCTGTGGAGCCTTGCGCTGGATTACCCGATCGATCTTGGCCAGCTCTTCAACAAGATGTTTTTTGTTATGCATGCGTCCGGCTGTATCAACTATCAAGAGCTGGTCGTGCCTGGCCAGCGCGCTATCAACGGCATCAAAAACAACCGCCGCACTATCGGCGCCTTCGGTTTGCCCGACAACCCTGATCTTCAAACGCTCACCATGCAGCTGCAACTGCCGGACGGCGCCAGCCCGAAAGGTATCACCAGCGGCCAGACTGAGCCCATCAATTCCATGATGTTGCTTGAATCGATGAGCCAATTTGGCGATGGTCGTGGTCTTGCCCACACCATTAACCCCAAGTACCAGCAGGATTGTCAGTCTGTCCTGCTCAAAGGTGAACTCGTATTCAGCCAGGCGTTGCCTGATCTCTTCGGCCGCCAATTCAAGCAAATGCTCACTGGAAGCCTTTTTGCTACCAGCCTTTTCCAAAGCATCTACAATCGAAGAAGCTGTTTTTACACCGACATCGCTGCCCAACAGCAACTCCTCCAAATCTTCAAGTGCCTGCCCGCTGTCAGCAGCCCCGGCAATTTTTTTTATTGCGGCTACAATCCCGCCATTTTTCTTCTTTTTTCGAAGCAACATGGCTCCTCCCTTTAGCATGACACCCTGGTCAATTCTTTAGTACGATCCAGTATGCTCGGCCTGTGCGAAGCGGATGTAGCGTATCATTTTGAGGGCAGCATTAAAACCCAGGGTAAAAGTCGTAACCCTGCTTGCTGCCCTGGCATAGATAGCCGCTGTCCCCCAGGTGTACAAATCTTTCTGCGCCTCATACATGAACGAAGTCCCCGTCATGGAGATAAATTGCAGATAAACACCATCGCTAATCAACATTACCGGAACTGACAGGGCGAACAAACCCAGGGCGGTATAGAAATCCTCGCGCGCAGCGCTTACCTCTTCTGTCAAAGCAAAAGTATCGCGGCGAAACCGCACACTTACCCTGTCCTGGTCTGGCTGCAAAGGAACCATGCGCTCACGGTAGCCCTCTTTTTGCAGGCGTATCAACTCCGGCACATGCATACCTTCCAGTGACATGGGTGTTAAACCCTCAAACCAGGCACCCCGAAAAACCTCTGCTTCATTGACGCCCAGGCTTTTTACATCCACCATACGCAAGGGTTCGGCCGTGACATTCACCCTGACATCCTGTTTTCCCGCCAGGTAAAAGTGATAATCATGCAATTTGCCGTAGCTATCAACGGCTTGCACGTTATATACGCCATGATCCAAAAAAACGTATTCATTCGCGGCAACGGAAATACGCTCTGGCTGTATATACAACAC
>CAZDYA010000024.1:0-11325 GCA_964509515.1 uncultured Spirochaeta sp. | reverse complement strand
ATTATAGGCCTTACAACACCGGCATGAATATCTTCGTACCCACCGGTATAATCAATAACCTGTCGCTGCTCTGGATCGTAATAAAGCGAATTAAGCGAAAAATCCCGCCGCATGGCATCTTCTTCGATATTGCCGTAAACGGCGTTAAAACCGGCTGATTCCAGCGAGCGAAAGGTCGTAACCTCAATTATTTTTTCCTGAAAGAAGATGTGAACCAGCCGAAACCGCTTGCCGATGATACGGGAATTGCGAAAGAGCTTGCGAATCTGGCTTGGCGAAGCATCGGTGGCCATGTCGAAATCTTTGGGGTTTCGCCCGAGCAATAGATCCCGAACTGCTCCGCCCACAATGTAGGCCTGATAGCCATGTCGCTGCAAACGCCGGGCAATTTTTACAGCGTCAAAATCAACCATGTCAGGCGAGATCTTATGTTCATTTAATGTGTAAACCTTGGCGTAGGCCTTGGGTTTCCCGTTTTTTTCTGTCTTGTATCGAATAAGCAAGGTCAATGCACCTGTTCAATGAAAAAAGTATTTGAAAAGCTGATTTTGAGTGTACCTTTGAAAACGCATTCTGTATAGTCCCAATATGGAGCAGCCCGCAGTCTTGCAAGAGGCCATCGAGCGTATCAACCAACTTGGCAGCCAACGCGTACCATTTATCTGTCTGTTTGATATCGAACAGTGCCAGCCACAGGTATGGCCTGTTAAGGAAATCATTCAGGATGAGCTGCTCTTCTGCACACCATTGGGGAGCAACTACGGGCCTGCCCTGCCCCCAAAGGCAGAGCCTTACCAAACACCCGCCAAAATTGACAGCCTGACTCCGCTTTGCCGCCAGCGCTATTCCCGCGGATTCAAAATAATCCAGGAAGGCCTGCGCAGGGGAGACAGCTTCCTGGCCAACCTTACCTTCCCGGTAGAAATCAACATGAAGGCCAGCCTCAAAGAGATTTTTGAGCAGGCCGCCGCCCCATACCGCCTTTGGTGGAAGGACCACTTTGTAGTGTTTTCACCCGAGGCCTTCATCGGTATCCAGGGAAATACCATACGCACCTGGCCCATGAAGGGCACCATCCTTGCCAGCCACCCGCGGGCCGAGGCAACCCTGCTGGATGATAAAAAAGAGGCAGCAGAACACCTGACGGTGGTTGATTTGCTGCGCAACGATCTTGGCATCATCGGACGGCGGGTAGAGGTTGAGCGTTTCCGCTACCTGCAGCGAATCCCCTCACCTGCCGGCGACATCCTGCAGGCCAGCTCCTGCATCAAGGCCGAGATTGAAACAGACTGGCACACCCGAATCGGCTCGCTTTTGGCCTCAATTAGCCCGGCGGGGTCAATCAGCGGGGCCCCCAAGTACAAGACCATGCAGCTGATTGCCCAGGCCGAAGCGGAGCCGCGCGGCTACTACACCGGGGTTTTCGGGCACTTTGACGGACAGAGCTTCACCAGTGCCGTAATGATCCGCTTTATCGAGAACCGCCCCGGTGGTCTGCCGTCAGCCCCCATCGCCCCCGTCCTGCGCTTCCGCACCGGCGGAGGAATCACCATTTACAGCCAGGAACAGAAGGAATATGATGAGCTCCATGCCAAGGTCCGCATCCCCGTCCAGCCCTGACGCCAAAAACCAGGCCGTGAATGACCAGCGTTTCGACTGCCTGCTGGAAACCATCAGGCTGGAAGACGGTCAGGTAATGCATGCCGACTGGCACCTGCGCCGCATTAGGCAGACCCTGTCGGCCGCCGGGTCGCCAGCGCCAGCCGGGCAGGCGACCGGATCGCCGGAACAGCCCCATGACCTGGCCATGACCATTCTGTCCTCTGCACTGAGCTTGCACGCCCCCACAGATCAAAAATACAAGCCTGGGCGATACAAGTTGCGACTCCTGTACAATTCAAGCGGTTTGCTTGAGTCCCAGTGCCTCCCCTACCAGCCAAGGCCGCTGTCAAACATGTATTTGCTGCAACTGCCAACCGAGCCAGCCCGCGAGCAGATCTATCCATTCAAATTCTGTCAGCGGGATATATTTACCAGGCTTTCACAACAGATTCCAGAGCCTAAACAGGCGACATCCGATATAATCATGCTGTACAATGATGAGGTTACCGATGCCAGCTTTGCCTCCTTGGCCTTCAGGCAAAATGGAGAGCCATGGGTGGTATCCGCCACCCCCCTGCTGCCCGGCAGCACCCGGGAAAGACTGCTGACAGAGGGCAAGGTTAGAATGGCAACAATCACCCTGCAGAACATGCAGGAATATGATCAGGTTTGCCTTTTTAATGCCATGCTGCCCTTGGGCGAATGCTGCCTGCCGGTATCCAGCATCAAAAAAAAATAGTTGCGCTGAGTGCATGCAACAGGAGTACCAATATGAGTGAACAGAAAAACATGCCCAAGATCGAAGCAAAAATTCTCAAGGGTTTTCGGGACATGCTTCCCGGAGATGAGCGCATCCGCCAGCAATTGCAGCAAATCCTCGTGGGGGTTTTCCAGTCCTGCGGTTTTGTTCCGATAGACACACCGCTACTGGAATATACCGAAATCCTCTTGGGCAAGGGCGGTGGCGAAACGGACAAACAGGTTTACCGCTTCGATGACCACGGAGGAAGGGATGTGTCCCTTCGCTTCGATCTAACCGTCCCATTTGCACGCTTTATGGCCAGCCACTCCCATGAACTCACCCTTCCTTTCAAGCGCTTTCACATGGGCAAGGTTTACCGTGGCGAGAACACTCAGAGAGGCAGATACCGCGAATTTACCCAGTGTGACTTTGACGTTGTCGGCAGTGATTCACTGTCCACCGACTTTGAAATCCTGTCGATGATGGCCGCCTCATTTGAGGCCCTTAAGATCAAGGGCATCACCCTGCATATCTCACACCGTGGCCTTTTTAACCAGCTGCTGGAACGGCTTGGCCTTAGCGGACAGAGCGCTGATGTGCTGCGCCTGGTCGATAAACTGCGAAAGATCGGCGCCGATGCTGTCCGGGAGGGCCTGCAGGAACTCGCCGGGCCAGGCAACCAGAATGCCGCGGATGATATCCTGTCGTTTATTCAGCCGCTACAAGACAATCAGGCTACCCTGAATAACATGATACAGCTAGTCGGCGGCGAATCAGAGGCCGCTGCCCGCCTGAAAGGCGTGCTGGAACTTGCCGAAGGCTGGGAATTCAAGGCTTGCATCAAGCTGGACCCCTCAATCACCAGGGGGCTGGATTATTACACGGGAATAGTATTTGAGACCTTTCTTGACGAGCTGCCAGGCATTGGATCGGTATGCTCCGGCGGACGCTATAATGATCTGGCCAACCTGTACACCAAACAGGAACTACCTGGCGTTGGGGCCTCCATCGGGCTGGACCGGCTGCTGGCCGGGCTCGAAGAACTAGGTCAGCTGCCCGCTACCGGTCCAGAAGCTCACGCCCTGATCACCTGTATGGACCAAGACCTGCTGAAAACCTACCACCAGATCGCCAGAGCCCTGCGACAGGACGGCTGGCGCGTCGATGTTTTCCCTGAAAGCAAAAAGCTTCCAAAACAATTTCAGTATGCCGAAAAACGCGGAATACCCTACGCCATAATTATCGGTTCAGAAGAAGCGCAGAGCAGTAAGGCCAATATCCGTGACCTCGCCAAGCGTGAATCAATCGATGCGATTGAGATATCACAGCTATCAAACGTTTTACAGACGTTAAATTCACAAGGGCAAAATTCATGAAAGATTATAAAACATTACCGGTTTACGCCGAGCGAGCCCGCATCCTGGAGGCATTGAGCCAGCACCAGGTGATTGTTGTCGAAAGCCCTACCGGTTCCGGCAAGACAACCCAGTTGCCGGTAATCCTGCAGGAAGCCGGCTATACCAAAAACGGCATGGTTGGGGTTACCCAGCCCCGGCGGATCGCCGCCGTAACAGTCTGCGATTTCATCCGCAAGCAAATCAAGCCGGAAAATCCGGATTTCATTGCCTATAAAATGCGCTTCGAAGACCATACAACACCGGCAACCCATCTCAAAATAATGACCGATGGCACCCTGTTGCAGGAAATCAAAAATGATACCAGCCTGAAGCAATACTCGGTAATTGTCGTTGACGAGGCACATGAGCGCAGCCTGACCATCGACTTTATTCTTGGACTACTAAAAAGAGCGCTGGAGGAACGTCCGGATTTCAGGGTCATTATCAGCTCAGCTACGATTAATGCCGAGGTCTTTTCGGAGTATTTTAACAAGTGTCCCATTATACGGATTGAAACCCCGGTCTACCCTGTCCAGGTTATCTATAACCCTCCACCAGTTGAACAGGGCTACGAAGGCATCGTCATGCGTATCGCCGACATCGTTGGCCGGGTTATGGAAAACGACAAGAACCCCGGCGACATCCTGATCTTTTGCAGCGGAGAAAAACTGATCAAGGACACCATTTTCCAGTTGGAAAACATGCCCTACCGCCGGCGCCTGCAGATCATGCCGCTTTACGGGCGGCTGAGCAAAGAGGAGCAGGAATCCGTTTTTCCACCAGCTGCCAAGGGAAAAATCAAGGTTGTAATCGCAACCAACATTGCCGAAACCAGCGTTACCATCGACGGCATCACCAACGTCATTGACACCGGCCTTGCCAAAACCAACTTCTATAATCCCAGAACCTCAACCAGCTCTTTGGTCGAAGGCCCAATCTCCAGGGCCTCGGCCAATCAGCGTAAGGGCCGCGCTGGCCGAACCCAGCCAGGCACCTGCTACCGCCTGTACTCGCGTGATGATTTTGAGGCCAGACCCCTATACGCCAAAGAGGAGATTTACCGCACCGATCTGAGCGAGGTTGTGCTTAGAATGGCCGAGATCGGCATCCGCAACTTCGAGGGCTTTGACTTTATCAGTCCCCCGGGGCAACAGGGAATCCACGGTGCTGTCGATACCCTCAAGGAATTGCTAGCCCTGGAGCAGGATAACTCCCTGTCAGAAATAGGGCAGTATATGGCCAGGTTTCCCCTGCTGCCCAGGCACAGTCGCATAATCATCGCCGCCATGTACCAATTCCCGCAAGTATTGGACGAGGTGATCATTGGAACCTCCTTTCTGACCTGCCCCAATCCATTTTTGCTCCCGCCAGGAGACGAAGTTGCTGCCCGCAAGGCGCACCAGGGTTTCAAGGATGATCGGGGAGACTTCGTGGCCTACCTCCGGATGTTCCGTTCCTACCTATCAAGCCGCGACAGAAACTCTTTTTGTGAACGCAACTACCTTGATCCCGAAGTGATGAATGAAATACGCAACGTTCGGGAACAGCTCGCCGAAATCGTCGGCTCAATCGGGGTACCGATCAGCGGCGGCGGCAGTATGGAAGACTACATCTGTGCCATCGCTACTGGCATGATCCTGTTCATTTGCGTCCGTGATGGCCGCAACCAGTATCGCAACCTGACCACCGACCGCATCCAGATACACCCGGGTTCGGTGCTTTTCCGGTCAAACCCGCGCTTTATCGTGGCTGGCGAGATTGTCCGTACTACCCGGATGTGGGCCAGGTCGGTTTCTTCCATGGAGCCCGACATGATCCGCCTGATAAGGCCGCAGTTATTGCAGCAGTTACAGGATATCGAGAAGGGTCGCAAACCGCGGACAGTACAGCAGCAATCATCAGCCAATGAGGTAATCATCAATGGACAGTCCTTCGAGGTGAAGAAGGTCAAAGGTGCCAAGAATCTGGTGCGCATGCCTTGGGACAAGGTCGCCACTCTGGTCAAGGAAGGAGTCAATAAACTGCCACCGGAAATAGCCAATCGCCGGGCCGTAGTGCTGTTTCGTAACAGCGAAATCTTTTCGCGTGAAAAGATCTCTACCATCCTTGCCCATGCGCGATTTTTTGATATGAACAAGGACATTGTTAACAGTTGGCCGGGCAAAAAACAGTTCACCGAGCCCAAAGAGTTGATACCCTATATGCCGCTGGTACTGAAACTCACCCGCAGCAAAAAAAGCGCCAAAAATCTGGGTTTTATTACTTTTAGGGCAGCAAATGGCCAGTATTGGTTTATGGTACAAAAGCACTACTTTTCCGCTGTCGGCGAAAGTTTGGCAGCCCTGGAAGCCCTGTTGGAAAATCTGCCCGAGCAATCTGATCCCAAAACCTTAAGCGCCATTAACACAGCCTACCGCCGACTGTTGAGTATGTATGAAACTTAAGTTATAACCCCATCGGCCAGGATGCCCCGCAG
Organism: uncultured Spirochaeta sp.; assembly: GCA_964509515.1. Classification (GTDB taxonomy): domain Bacteria; phylum Spirochaetota; class Spirochaetia; order DSM-27196; family DSM-8902; genus Spirochaeta_B. The sequence goes on along the minus strand of CAZDYA010000024.1, from coordinate 5,108 downwards.
ATCGGATTCGTCAACCGGCTGCAGGAGGGTTTCGCTCTGATCGGCTTGCAATACAAAACGCACCTGCCCTGATCGTTTCTTCTTATCCGATCGCATGGCGATAATCAGATCCTCGATGGATTTGCCAGCAGGCAGCTTGATCTGCAAGGGATAACCAAGCTCGACCGCCAGCTCCTCGACCTGCGAACACCAGGAAGCCCTGGTTATTCCAAGTCTGACCCCAAGCCTCATCGCTTGAACAATGCCCCAGACAACCAGCGTACCATGCGGGACTGCCCCAAAACCAAGGATGGATTCAGCTGCATGCCCAAAGGTATGGCCAAGGTTCAGAAAGGCCCGCTGTCCGCTTTCACGGAAATCGGCAGCGACCACCGCCCCTTTAACTGCCAACGAGCGGCGAACGATTTCCAGCCATAACTCACGCTTACTCTGCCATGCAAGCTCATCCTGTCTGTCAGCCGCCATCAATGCCGCACCCTGCTGTTGCAGCATGCGCCATAAAACCGGGTCCTTCAGCATGGCAGACTTGAAAACCTCGCCCATTCCGCTGCGCAGCTCATGGTCGGGCAAACTGCGCAAGAAGTCCACCTGTATAATCAGACGGCTTGATGGCCAGAAGGTTCCGACCATATTCTTATATCCGCCGTAATTCATCCCTGTCTTGCCGCCAAAGGCCGCATCCACCATGGCCAACAGGGTTGTGGGGGCCAGAACGCATTCAATTCCGCGCATATAAATACTGGCGGCGAAAGCCGCTACATCAGTAAGTACACCGCCGCCTATCCCAAGCAAAACATCATCGCGGCCTGCTCCGTTGTCCAGCAGCGTACCCAGAATGCTTTCGACGCTGCTCCAGGTTTTATGCTGTTCGTCAGCGCACAACTTGATTTTGTGGTTTATGCCCGGCAAGGAGATATCAACACCGTGAATCCCGGCTGCCGATAAGGCACCGGTATCATAAACAACAGCAAAAGGATTACAATTTACAAGCTGATCAAAAGAAGGTTGACCAGCACTCTTGGCAAAAACTACCTCGGTGCGATGACCGGCAACTTCCAGTTCCATGCTGCACTATACCGTCTGAACAGGGTCAGCGGCAATAATGGCCTGCACAATATCCTTAACAAAGGGATCAACAATACTGTATATCCGGCGGTTACCCTTGGTTTCACTGTCCACAATCCCATGATCCTTCAAGACCGCCAGGTGCTGCGAGACAACAGGCTGCGGCTGGCCAACGCACTCCCATAACTGGGAAACACAAGGCTCGCCTGAATGATGGATGGCGCAAAGCAGTTGAAGCCTTAATGGATGCCCGCAAACCTTCAACTTCTGAGCCTTCTCACCCAAATGTTCACCTGAACAAGGCTGACTGATCTGCATTTTAACGACTACTGGTGTGTTCATAATAATTCCTATATATTATGTCGACAATATAATAAAAAATTGCACTTGTGAACAGAACTTTTAGGTAAAATTTGCCGATACTTATTTAAATCGCTTATTGACGAAGAAAGATTCTCGTGCGATTGTATAATGTGGTTGGAGAAACAGTGATCCGGAAACAAAAGAAACAACGCTTCGGCGAATTTACTGTCATGTTTATTCCCAATGAACAGGAAACCCCAATGCAGATGCGGGTACATCTCGTGCCCCTGCTTTGTATGCTAGGGGTACTTGTTGCGATGACAGTCGGCACTGTACTTATGGCAACCCAACGCTTTTCCCCAAATGTTCCGGGGCAATCGGCCGGTGCCGAGGCCAGCCTTGAACTTGTTTCCGCGGAGCTGGCTTCACTGGCGCGCACTTCCGAAATATTTAGCCGTACAGTCAATGAAACCGTTGCGCAATTCGGGTCGCAGAACGATAACAGCAACAGCTATATGGCTGGTATGGACTCAATAGTTCTCTCAGATAATCCGGACGACCTGCCTGCCATAGCGGCCGAATTCGAACGAGCCAGGATGTCGGTTGAAAACATTGAGCGGCTTTACGGTCTTAACGAGCATCTGCTTCGCCACATCCCCAACAGCTGGCCGCTACCCCGCAACCGCGGCATTGTTACCATGGAATTCGGACCCAACATCCACCCATTTACCAGGCAGGTATACCTGCACAAGGGTTTCGATATCGCCGAGCCGCGCTCAGGATCCCCTATCATGGCAGTTGCCGACGGGGTAATAGAAAAAGTTGCAACGACGTTCGACTACGGTCAGCATATCTGGGTCAGGCACCGTTTTGGTTTTCGTAGCCACTACGCTCACTTGAGCGCTTTCAGGGTAAAAGAGGGAGACATTGTCAAACAGGGACAGGTAATTGGCAATCTGGGGTCTACCGGGCTATCTACCGGGCCGCATCTACACCTTGAACTTTGGATTGAAAACCAGCTGCTTGATCCAGCCCCGTTCCTTGCAATCAGCAACGATTTCAACAGGCGCACAAACCGGCCTGCCCGCTAGCTAATCCCCTTGCTACTGAATAACCAATTGCTCCCAAACATTTCTCTTTGATTCGATTTCAAGTCGCCTGTCAGGATGGCTCGTACTAGCCGCAATGGCACCATGCCCTTCAGCCGCGCGTCGCATGCCAGCCACGTTTCCAACCGCCTGATAAACAGCATAGGCACGTATCCAGCAATCAGCAGCCTCATCATAGCGCTCCTGACGCGCCCTGACCGCTGCCAAAGCCTCCAGTGAAGCCGCAATGCCGGCGGGATTTTCCATGGTGTGATCGAGCTCAAGGGACTGCAGCAATAATTCGGCCGCATCAGACAATTTGCCCTGCTGCACCCGAACCGAAGCCAATTGGTAAAGGCTGGCCGCCGCCGCAATCAAGTCATCATTTTGGCGCGCAATCTTTTCGGCTTCTTCCAGACGGCTGGCGGCAAGGGTATAATTACCATCAAGACGCAAGGCAGTACCCTGCGCATGCAGCAGCAGTGCTTCCTGCATGCTGCCCGATTCCACCTTGCGGTCCAGGCCCTGTAGCAAGCTCAAGGCCTGCTGGCTGTCGCGCCGTGAGATCATTACTTCTGACTGCCTGATCATGGCGGTCACCAAGCCTTCGTCTGCTGACTGCTGACGGCCTATCTGCTCGGCCTGTTTGTAATAAGCCATCGCCAGGACATCATCACCAGCCCTCATCGCCGCGTCCCCCAAACCAATCAAGGCCTTGATAACACCGGGAGCATGATCAACCTGCTGGCTTAATTCCAGGGCATCAAGATAGAAGCCCCTGGCCTCATGAACCCGGTAAGTCAAAAGTGCCTGCGCCCCCAAGGCCCGCTTGTCATTTGCCTGATTCTTGGTCGAATTACGCTGCTGCGGCAGTTTTGGCGCCGTGGAACAGGAAATCAAGGCCCCAGCCATCAACAAGATCAGACTGATCAAAAATACAGACCGTTTAACGGCCGCCCAGATACTGGATTTAGAAATCTGCATTTCGGTACCCCGCCTCGTTCGTTATTGTTTCACGTTCTTCCTGAATCCCGCCACGTAACAAGGGATTGTTCCTGATTCCTTCCAGCACCATGCGTGTTTCCTCCAGGGTGGCCTGCGTTTCGGCAATCAGCACCGCCAGCTGCGGCGAGGTCTGGGAAATTCCCTGTCCCAGGTCTTCGACCCCGGAAAGTGCTCCTTCCAACGATTCGAAGCTGCGCAACAAGGAGTAATATAGCTCATTATCATCATCAAGCAGGGTTGCAATTGAACCCTCGGCACCAAGCACCCGGCGAACGATGCCGTCAGGCGTCTCCAAATCGCTCATCAAATCCCTGATGGTGGCAGTTGTTTCAGCCAGGTTCTCTACTACCCGTCCCAATGGTCGGGCATCTTCGCCCTCAACAGCCTGGGCAAAGGCCGCCGCGATCAAATCAACGGAGCTAAGGGTATTATTCACCAGCTCTACGGTAGTGGAAATTTGCAGCAGCAGCGGCTCGATACTTTCCATAATGGCTCCAATCGGATCACCGGTATCAGGCATATTGACCAGCTTGGCATCGACCAGGCGCTTGCCCTCGGCTGAATTGATCCGCGGAATAAAACTGCCGTCTCGCAAGAGCGAGCTGGTATTAACCCCGGGATACAAGGCCATTCCGCTCGACAAGCCTAAGGGATTACTCTTGAGCTCCACCACGGTACCCGGATGAATACGCGCATGATATGACTCGTAGATCACAAAGGCGACATCGACGGTATTGGCGCTGTTAAGTTCATAGGAAACAACCTTGCCGATTTCAAAACCACTAAGCCGCACCGACAGGTTGCGTGACAAACCATCGGCAGTCGGAAACTGGGTAAAATAGGTAACATCCTTGGAAAACCAGCGCTGGTTGGAACCGACGATAATCAACACGGTAAACACGAAAACCAGCGCGATCAAAAAGAACAAGCCGACAAATTTATCTGCATGACGTAAGCGGAATTTCACTCTTCGCCTCCCTGCTGAAAAGATTCTGCAATCTCCTGCTGAAGATCATGACGGGCAGATTTCAAAAGCTCGTGCAAATCGCCAGAGGCAATCAGCTCGCCGCTGCGCATAATCATCAAATGGTCTCCCAGGCCCTTGGCCAATTCAATATCATGTGTAATCATAACAATGGTCCTTCCCTGCCGGCGATATCTTTGCAACATCCGGTAAACCGGACGAAAGCCGGAATGATCAACAAAGGTTGACGGCTCATCCAGAAAAATCAGCTGCGGATCATTGATGATAGCCCGCATGAACGAGGCTATCTTCTGCCGCCCGGCTGAATAGGCCACGGGGCGCGCCAACATGCTGCCGTTAAAACCCATCTGTTCTGCCAGGTCTTTTATCCTTTCGGCTATTTCCTTTTCGCTGCGATCAGGAAAATGAAAGCGCTGTGGCAGGGCCAGGTTTTCAAATATGCTCATATTGGCCCATAAAGCGGAATCCTGAAACATAAAGCCCCAGGTCTTTCGGATGGCGGTCAGTTTTTCCTGCGAAATCGTTCCCAGGTTGCTGCCCTGCCAAAGAACCTTGCCCTTCTCGGGTGGGCGGATGTAAGATGCCGTCTTCATCAGCAATGATTTCCCTGACCCACTGCCCCCGATAATCACCGTGGTCTTGCCTTCCGGGAACACCAGGGA
>CAZDYA010000023.1:0-11487 GCA_964509515.1 uncultured Spirochaeta sp. | reverse complement strand
GGTCGGTCTGGGCAATGGCCTCCAATGATCCAAAGGCCTCTAAAAGCCGGGCACTTTTTGCAGGGCCTATTCCCGGGATGCTTTCCAGTACTTCAAAGTGTACATCTTTTGCTCGCAATTGCTGATTAAAGGTCGTCGAAAAGCGGTGGGCCTCATCTCGCACATGTTGCAAAATTTTGAGGGGCGGGCTGCCCTCTGGCAGGCGTAATGGGTCTGCGATGTCAGGAATGAAAATTTCTTCATGTTGTTTTGCCAGACCGATTACCGGGATGTGATCAAGTTCAAGTGAGCGCAGAATCTTCCTGGCAGCATTCAATTGTCCACGGCCGCCGTCAATCAGGATAAGGTCCGGAAGCGGCCTGTTTTCGTTCAGTAGCCTGGTGTAGCGTCTGGCGACGACTTCCCGGATGGCTCCATAGTCATCGACTTCGCCTTTAAGGCTGCGGATATGAAAGCGGCGATAGCTGCTGTTGTCGGGGGCGCCGCGAAAAAAGCTGACCATTGCCGCTACCGTATGTTTGCCATGCAGATGGGCGATATCAAAGCCTTCGATGCGCAGAGGCGGGGCCTTCAGGTTCAGGACGGCGGCTAGTTCCTTTAGTGAATCAATATCGCCTTCAGCCCTTCTCCACCTGGCCAGCTCCTGTCGGGCGTTCTCGGCTGCCATTTCAATGATGGATGCGTCGCGGCGGCTGGTGGCTGTGGTCATTTGAGGGCCTACCGACTTGGGTTGCTCGCCGTATGTGCCTTGCTGTTCGGCTGCTGATAGCTCTTCGGGCCAATCGAGGGGCATCTGGCAGAAAATGCTGTGCGGCGCGCTGCGCAAGGTTGAGTAGTAGCGGGCGATAAATTCCTGAATGGCATCGCTATCGTCTTCAACAGATAAGGCGCGGAAGCTTTCACTGCCCAGCAACTGTCCGCCCCGCATTTGAAAAACGGTGAAGACACAGTGTTCTGCCTGCCGCTGCATGGCGATATAGTCCCTGGTTTCGGGGTCGAAATCAATCACCGATTGCCTGGCCTGAAGGTCTTCCAGGGCGCGGATTGCATCACGGAACCAGGCCGCTTCTTCATAGCGCTGGGCGGATGAGGCTTCCTTCATCTGCTTTTCCAGTAAGGCGTTCACTTTTTCGGCATCGCCTTCCAGCAATGAGCGAGCGGCGGCTACCCTGGCTTTGTAATCTTCCTGGGAAATCTTGCCCGCGCAGGCACCGGCACAGCGGCCGATATGGTAATATAGACAGGGTTGAGGGCGTGGTTTGACCTTGCCCCGGCACTTTCTTAGGGGATAAAGGCGTTCGATTAACTCCAGGTACATGTCTATGGCTTGTACTTGCGGGTAGGGACCAAAATATTGACTGCCATCGTTGACAACCTGCCTGGTTCTGAAAATTCTGGGGTAGTCTTCTTTGGTAATCCTGATGACGGGGTAGCTTTTGCTGTCCTTTAGGCTGATATTGTATCTGGGTTGGTAGCGCTTGATCAGGGTATTCTCAAGCAACAGGGCTTCAGCTTCCGAGGAAGTAATGATATGTTCAATCCGGTCAACCTGTCGCATAAGGACAGCGGTTTTTATGTGCTTTTGACCGGCTGAAAGATAAGAGCGGACCCGGTTACGCAGGTTTTTTGCCTTGCCGACGTAGAGCACGGTGTCATCAGAGGAGCGCATTATGTACACTCCGCTGCTTGTTGGGAACTCGGAGACAGCCTTTCGAAGTTCTTCGTTGTGAAATGCTTGTGAATTCTGCATAATTGCCGATAAACAATACCAAGAGATGAAACGATACGTCACTATACCATTACTGGCTTTTCTCACTTTTTTGGGCTTGGCGGGCATATTTGTCCCTCAAAGCATGCTTGCCAGGGAAAAAATCGTTCTTGGGGGCCTTCAGCAATGGGGCGAAATGCAGTCGTTGCAGGCGGCTCAGGTGTATATGCGTCATGGACAGCAGGTAATAGGGCTGGCTCCGATGCAGCCGGATGCCGGGCCGGATACGCAGTTGCTGTTGCATTTCGATGCCCTGCCATCATACGATGAGGCTGGCAAATTCCTGATTGAGCAGGATATCAGCCGTCTGGTAGCCGATGATACGGCCAGGGGCGATGGTGCCGGCATCTTTTCCCGCCGGCCAATGAGGCTGCTCAATCAATACGCTGATTTTTTCCGTCCTGATACCCTGCAGCATGGATTTACCCTATCCTTTTTTCTATATTCGCCGGCCCTGCGGGATGGTGAAGAGATAATCAGCTGGCGCGGAATGGCGGAAACACCGCAGGGCCTTCAGGTTCAGCAGTTTAAGGCGATCATTCTGAATCGTCGGGTTGTTCTTAGCCTGGAGAGCATGCTAAAGGCGGATGGTGACACACTGAAAAGCATCGAGATTGCCGGGGACAGGGATCTGCTGCCGCGAAGGTGGACACATCACTTCTTTCGATATTCAGCCGAGACCGGTCTGCTGGAGTATTATGTTAATGGGGTCATCCGTGCCGTCAAGTATGCCACATCGACCGGACGGGAAGGTGGCAGTGGCTGGCCATTACATATCGGAGGGCTGTCCGGGACGGAAATGATAATCGGGGAAGGACTTTCAGGGATGCTGGATGAGCTGCTGATTAGTTCTGCTCCCGAAGCATTGCCGGAGGATCGGATTGTAAGGGCAGAACCTGGCCGGGCGGTTTCCGTGCCGCTTGAGTTGCGAGATGTTCGCAATCGTATAACGGAAATAAACGTGCAGGTAAATGAACCAGGCAGCACAAGGGTGAGCCCATATTTTAAAATAGGCTCATGGCTTGAACCGAATGGGGATGTTCAGGGCGAATGGCGACCATTGGAAGAGATGGCTTTTCGGAATGATCAGATGGAAAATGATGATGATAGTTTCCGCGGGCGCTTTGTCCAACTTCGCTTCGATCTGCAGGCTGATGGTGATGGCAGTAATTCGCCCGAGGTTGTTGAAGCAGCGGTGGTCTATGAAGAATTACCTCCTCTGATTGTGCCAGCCGGAGTCAGTGTTGCTGTCGAGGGGAACGGACTGCGGGTTAGCTGGAACAAGGTGCACGACCGGACAATAGGTGGGTACAAGGTTTTCTTCGGAACAGCTCCGGGTGAATATTTTGGTGAGGATGCTGTGGCAGGAATATCGCCGCTGGATGTTGGGCTGCAGACCTCGGTTTTGCTGACTGGACTGAGACAGGACAAGGTGTACTATTTTTCTGTGGTTTCCTATGACAAGCTGGACAACCGTTTGTTTAGTGATTTTAGCCGAGAGATCGAAGCCAGACCGCCAGGGACAGATTAGGCATGGCAGTGGAAGTGAAAAATGACTAGTGAAGAAAAACAAAAAAGAACCTTGAAGGCCCTGCGGCTGCAGGATTTTAATACGGCAGAGAAATATGCCAATGAGCTTGTGGAGGAGTTTCCCTACTCCTGGCATGCCCGCATGTTATTGGGTACTGTATTTACCCAGCAAAAAAAATATGCCAATGCAGAAGAGGTTTTCCGCGAAGCTATCAAACTGCAGCCCGAGAACGCAGAGGGTTACAACAATCTGGCTGTAGTTAACAGGTTGCAGGACAAGCTGGAGGATGCCCTGGAATTGGCTCAGACAGCTTTATCCTTTGCTCCTGAGCGGGCGGATATTCTCTATAACCTTGGTAATATACACAAGCGTTTGAATGACACCCAATCCGCCGAAAAGGCATATCAACGCGCGATGCAGGCCAATCCCGATTTTGTTATGGCTTATAATAACCTTGGCACCCTTCTGGAGCAGGAGGACAGGCATCAGGAGGCCATTGATATTCTGCAACAGGGTCTGGAGAAGGACGAAAATCACCCCCTGCTGCGCTATAATCTGGGCATATCTCTTTTGGAGCTAGATTCCCTGCAAGAAGCCAAGGAAGCCTTTTCCCGCGCCCTCAGGGCAAAGCCCGGCTGGGTAGACGCGCTCAATAACCTGGGGATTGTTCTGCAAAGACTGGAAGAATTTGAACAGGCCAGGGGCGTGTTCGAAGAAATTTTGGCTGTGTCCCCGGAAAATCCGCGCGCCCTGAACAATATTGCAAGTATTCTGTCGCAGTTGGGTAATTTTGATGAAGCCGGTAATTACCTTAAACGATCACTGCGTAAAGATCCGTCATATCGACGGGCGGCGGCAAACCTGGGTCAGGTGATTGCCCAGACGGATGGGAAAAACTTTCTGGATGACTTAACCCAGTTGGTCGAGAAAAGCCCCGAAAATACCGAGTTAAGGATTCAGTTGGCTGAGCTTCAATCACGACTGGAACAATATGATAGCGCCCGCAGTAATCTATGGGAGATACTGGATCGTGAAGAAGATAACTGCCAGGCCCTGAAGCTATTGGCCAAGGTGGCCTTTCGTCTTGGGAAAAGGGATGAGTCTGCGGAGTGTATCAAGCATCTACAGGAGCTTGGTTTTGAGGGAGATGATTTTCAGGTTGAGTTGGCCCAAATTGAGTATGAAATGGGGGATGCGGCTGGCGCAGAGAAGCGGCTCAGGGCCTTCCTGGAAAATCATATGGATGATGTTGTTGCCTGGAGCCTGTTGGCCGAAATTCTTTCTTCGCGCGGGCAGGTCAGTGAGGCAATCGCCTCTGTTCAAACCCTGCTTGATCAATACCCGGACAGCGCCCATCTGCTGTCCGTAATGGCCAGGTTGCAGTCAAAAACCGGTGATCGGGACGGGGCAATGAAGGCGGCCGAGGAACTGATTAGCCTTCAGGGTAGCCGTGCTACGGCTGACGATCTGACAGCCTTGAACGAGAGTCTTGACCTGTATGAGAACCTGGTGTCTTCCTACCAGGAGGATCTGGGAGAGACTTGGGAAAAGAGTATCTCCAGATTGGAGAGGCTGGCAGTGCTTTCCAGCGATCGATTGTCAGGGGCTGCGCAGCTGGAAAGCGAACAGGGTGACATCCTTGAAGAAGATGACATGGTGCCAATTCTTGATTTTGGGCAAAGCTTCTTTCCTGATGAAGAAAATGATGACTTGATAGCGGGTTTCGATGAATCCGACGAAAATGATGAGCCTGCTCAAGACCCTGAGCAATCAAGGGCCGAGGAGTATGCCGAGGCATATGCAGGCGAGCCCGAAGACAGGTCTTCCAGTTTGATGAAGCTCCTGGAAGATGCCGCGGCAGCCGCCGAGGGTTTGACCAAGGCGGCAATCGATGCGATGGATAATGAGCTAAGCATCCCCTCTGTGCCAGCCCCAAAGCAGCCGGCTAGCGAGCCTCCTGCTTCCCGGGAGCCGGAGTACCAGCCGGATTGGCCTTCGCAAGATGAAAGGCCAGCGCCGTCGGCTCCGCCTGCTCAGCAGGCCCCGCCTCCGAGTCCGCCTGCTCAGCAGCCTATGCCTTCGTATATGCCTCCGCCTCAAATGCCGCCCCAGATGGCGCCTCAGATGGCGCCTCAGATGGCGCCACAGCCGCCGCAGATGCCCCAAATGTCGCCTCAGGCGCCCCAGATGCCTCCGCAGGCACCGGCAGCTGCGGAAGCACCCGCCCCCAAGGCCGAGCCAGGGTTTCCGCCAGCGGAGAACATGCCCAGGCCGCCGGAGATGCTGGGTGACAGCGCTGATGAGCTGGCTCTTGACGAAGATGACTGGGCGCTGCCTTCCGGGGACGAGACTTCGGCCTCCGAGGAAGCAGCAGCTCCAGCCGAACCTGCCCCCGCTGCTGCGGTTGCGGTTAAGCCTGTAGCCCCCGAGCAAGCGGCCACCGTATTAATGGCCACCGGACTTAGTGAAGAAGAGCAGGAGCAGCAGAAAAAGGCCCGAATGCTGGAATACCTCATGAATCTGACCGATGCCCTGCCTCAGGACAAGCACCGCAGCTTTATCGAAAGCGATGTACCCCTCAGGATTGAATCAATCAGGAGTCGTCTGTTAGGCCATCATGGCCTGCGTTACAATCTTCAGAAGAACGCCGGTGATGTGACCTCAACAGCATCCAAATCTGCGCCAGTAAACACCAAAAGCCTTGCAGAGACCTTCAAATTCATTCAAGATATGTCGGTCTCTTATCCTGATCAACGTATCGGTGAGGCATTGGGTGCGCGTATGAGGAATTTGCTGCAGCGAATAGAGGAAATTGGCAAGAAGGACCTTTCGCGCTGATAGCAGCTGATTCTATACAGATTGGTGCCGCCCTCATTGAAATTACACATTACGCATAGTAAAGCATGCATTGAAGGAGCTTTTCATGGCAGCTGAACATTCCGTCGCAACTCTGCATCCTTTGGAGACAAAGGTTCTGCTGGGCTTTTCTGCCGGTGATATTATCTCCCCCGAGAGTATTGTTGAGCGCTTGGGGTTTAATCTGGGCCAGGCTAATCAGTCGGTGAGCTGGCTTTCCCAGAAGGGTTTTTTGACTGAGACTGAAAGAACCCCCAAGATAAGCTATGAGTTGACCGAACTTGGTGCTGATTTCCGGGACAAGGGCCTGCCTGATGAGCGCCTGCTCAATTACGTAGTCGCCAATGGGCCGGCTGGCTTGCCCGTCGTCGCTGCGGCGGTTGGTCTGGAGAACAAGGATATTGGATCTGCCTTTGGCGCCTTGTCTAAGGCTGGGGTTGTGCAAATGGATGATGAAAAACAGGTGGTTATCCTCAAACAGGAGCTGCCTTCGTTCTGCTCAACCATTCGCGGCATGCTGGAAAAGGCGACCGAAACCGGCCGCCTGGATCATGATGCGATGACACCGGAAGAACAGCAGCTTATTCAAGGAATAAGCAAGAAGCGGGGTGCTGCCGGGGTGCCTTTCAGGATCGTTGAGCGTGAAGAGGTTCTGTACAGCCTTTCTGATAGCGGCATGCAGGCGGCTGATGAGCTCAAGGAGCAGGGGATAACCGGCCAGGAGCTTGGATCGCTTACTTCCGAGATGCTTAAGCAGGGCAGCTGGAAGAATGCCCGCTTCCGCAGTTACAATGTAAATACCCCGCCGACCCGCGTCTTGCTGGGCAGGCGTAACCCATACTGCGAGTACCTGGATTGGGTCAAGGATAGACTGACGGCGCTTGGCTTTGAAGAGTTTGATGGACCGCTGGTCGAAACCGAATTCTGGAATGGCGATGCCCTGTTTATGCCTCAGTTTCACAGCGCACGTGATATTCATGATGTTTACTACGTAAAAGACCCAACCCACGCCAAGGAAATACCTCAACCCTATCTGGACAACGTTGCCAAGGTTCATGAAAATGGCGGCGATACCGGCAGTCGTGGCTGGGGCTACTCCTTTGACCATGATTTTACCAGAAGACTTGTGATGCGAAGTCAGGGCACGGTGCTTTCCGCTCGTCAGCTTCACAAGGCAAAGGTTCCGGGCAAGTACTTCGGCATTGTCCGCTGCTTCCGCTATGATCAGGTCGACGCCACTCATCTCTCTGATTTTTATCAGACTGAAGGGATTGTGCTTGGCGAAGAGGTTAACTTGCGAAATTTGCTGGGCCTGCTGGAGATGTTTGCCACCGAGGTGGCAGGTGCAACTGATGTAAAATACGTCCCGGGATACTTTCCCTTTACCGAGCCTTCCGTCGAGGTGCACATCAAGCATCCGGTGCTTGGCTGGTTTGAATTGGGCGGCAGCGGCATCTTTCGGCCCGAGGTTACCAAGGCGCAGGGGATAGACGTGCCGGTACTGGCCTGGGGGCTGGGTATTGATAGAATGGCGCTGATGCATCTGGGGCTGAATGACTTGCGCGAATTGTTTTCCGGAAATATCGAGAATGTGCGTCTGCGGAGGGGGAACTGAGTTATGCCAAAGATTGAAGTGTTTCAAAAAGCCTTGAATGACAGATTGGGCGCCAAGCTTCCTCATGATGAACTGGAGGCCTTGCTGGAATGTGCCAAGGCCGAGCTTGATGCCGTCGATGACGAGCAGGGAATATACAAGATAGAGTTGAATGATACCAACCGGCCAGATCTCTGGTCGACGGCTGGGCTGGCAAGGCAATTGATTGCCTATCAGGGGCGTGCCGCAATTCCGCGATATTCATTTTTTACCCGGCCGGATGAGGCTCCGGAGGCAGCATACCGAATAGTCGTTGATCCTTCGGTAGAGGCGATCAGGCCATATATCGTGGCCTTTGCTGTCAGCGGCGAGCCAATCAACGAGGCCGCCTTGAACGATTTGATTCAGACCCAGGAAAAGCTATGCTGGAATTTTGGTCAAAAACGCCGGGCTATTGCCATGGGCGTATATCGTCGTGATTTGATACAGTTTCCTGTCAAGTATGTTGCCGTTGATCCTGATGCCAGCCGGTTTCAGCCGCTGGGCCTGGATAAGGAAATTAGCATGAGAGAGATGCTGACTGAGCATCCCAAGGGGCAGGAATTCGGTCATATTGTAGCCAACGAAGCTCTCTTCCCTTTGTTGACCGATGCCGCCGGCGATGTGCTGAGTTTTCCGCCGGTTATCAATAGTAACCGGATTGGGGCTGTGGAGGTTGGTGACCGTGAGCTGTTTGTTGAATTGACCGGGACTGATCTTAACAGCCTGATGCTGGCCGCTTCAATTGTGGCCTGTGACCTGTCCGATAGCGGATTTATGATACATCCGGTTGTAACCGAGTATCCTTACGACACCATATTTGGCCGCCAGGTGCAGGCCCCAATGTATTTTCAGCAGAAACAGACCATTTCTCTGGATGCGGCCAGCCGCCTGCTTGGCGTTGATCTGGAGCCGGATGAGGCGCTTGCTGCCTTGGCCAGGATGGGGGTTTCGGCAAGCATTTGTGATGGGCAGATTGAGGTGAGTCCGCCGGAATATAGAAACGATTTTCTGCATGGCGTTGATATTGCCGAGGACATCATGATTGGACGGGGGATGGCTTCCTTTACTCCCGAGATGCCGCGTGATTTTTCGGTCGGGCGATTGACTCCGCAAGAGGAGTTGAGTCGCAGGGTGAAAAGCCTGATGGTTGGCCTGGGTTTTCAGGAGATGATCTTTAACTACCTGGGATCTGACAAGGACTATATTCAGCGAATGTATCCCGAAGATAAACAGGAGGCCGCCAGGGCGGCGACGGTTCAAATAGCAAACCCAATATCCGAGAATTATGCCATGGTTAGACCCTCAACCCTGCCTTCGCTGCTGGCGGCCGAGGCCGTGTCGGCGGCAGCGGCCTATCCGCATCGGGTTTTTGAGGCAGGAAAGACCGTCCGCCTGGACAAGGACAATGTGCTGGGCTCTGTCACCGAGAACACCCTTGGCTGGATACAGGCTGACGCCGAGGCCGATTTTACCGAGGTTAGCTCGCAGCTGGCCGCATTAATGTATTACCTCAAGCACGAGTATCGCCTCGAAGCCATAGATGATCCCAGGTTCATTCCCGGCCGTGTCGGCCTGGTGATGGTCGGTGATCAGTCTGTTGGAATTATTGGAGAAATCCACCCTATGGTTTTGGAAAATTGGGGAATCAGGGTGCCGATTACGGCCGGCGAGCTGTGTTTGGATTTTTTGCTATGATATTTTTGCACTTTATTGGTTAAACTTGCGGCAATCGGGTAGCCAAAAAACCTTGAGCGTACTAAATTTGAATTGTGCAGCGAAGTAATAATGATACCGGATTGCCCAGCATCATGGTACCCTATCAGGGACCGGTAGATGAGGGCTGGCAGGATATCTTTCTCTATTTGCGACCGGAAACCAACGGTGTAAAAATGGAAAGCGCAATTCTCAAGGTATTAAGCCGTCAGCCAGGCTACAAGACCGACCTGAAGCTGGCCTATATGGCCAATCTTCCTGGTGAATTCATGATGGCTAATCATGTTGTCGAGAACCACTATCAGGTACAGCTGCATTTTGCAGTACATGGACGGAATGCGTTTACGCCGCATATGCAAAAGGCTTTTTCGGATTATTTTCATGTTGATTTTAAGGAAGCCAATATCTATGGATCTTTTACTGCCCTGCGGGTGTTTCGCTTAACCCCGGACGAGCTTTTTGATGTCTGGGTCGAGCCTGATGATCTGCTGGAGATTAACGGCCAGAATATCAAGCGCCTTGGCGGGAATTATGTCGTCAATTACAATATTCCGGCCCTGCTTCACAAACATACCCAGCGAACGGATATCGCCGTGCTCATGTTTCGCACCCGCATGAATTATTCACAGTTTGGCGAGAGTATTGAACTGGTACGGGAATCCCTTGTCGAGATGGGATATATCGAGCCTGGATACCCCCTCGGCAGGATTTTTCATTATACCAAGGGACCGATGGGGCAGCTGCTTGACGGTATGGGCTATCTGTATCGTGAGAATGGCAAACATGTTGCCTTTGAGGAAGTTTCGTTCGCCAAGTATCTGCTAGATAATGGTATTCCAAAGGCTGTTATCATGAATCTGGTGAAGTTTCCTGTTGTAGTGATGGATGACGGACGCGAGGTTAATTTCTTTCGGCTGACCCAAGGTTGTGATTATCGCCATTGTCTGGAAGTGTTAAAGCGAATCCGCAGTCAGTACGTCTATACCCTGGGAATTCACCGTCCATCATAGCGGATGCTGACCTCCGCCATAACGGCCAGGCCTTTTACCTGCAAGGTCGAGAGAAACGGTTCTTTGCCCGCCCCCTTTACCTTTACATCAGCCAATACAGATGAAATGCTGTTTTCTACCCTCATCCATTTCGGGACGCGGATCTTGACTTCGCCCATAATACAGGTAACTTGTAGCAAAATATCGCCGTGGTCTTGGGGTAAGTCTTGCAGGTCAAACACGGTATCGCCCATAACCGTAAGGCTGTGGGTCAAACCGAGGTTTACCGCTTCACAACCGTGCCGACGGTCACCCATAATGGTATACAATGAGTTCGCCGGTGCTACCGCGGGATGCCCCGCTGCGGTGCGTGAGGCCGCAGTGCCCGAGCCCTGGTGAAGCGGCAGGCGGTATTCCGCCGGCAAATCGGCAATAACCAGCTCCATCCGCCTGATGGACTCTGCGGCATTGACCTGATCGACGCGCTGTTCAAATTCTTCGGTATCAATGTAGCTATCAGCGTAGCACTGGGTCAGCAGGTCAATTATCTCGTTTTGCCGGTTCTTCAACTTGTCGCCGCCGGCAATTAAATCGGCATCTTTTCTGCTCATAAGCCAAGATTAGCCCTTCATTTTAACCGCGTCAACACAGGAGCTTTTGTATTGCCGGGGAGCTTGTCCGTAGGTATACTGGCTTGATGGAACAATCGCTGGTAATGCTGCTCAGACGGGTAATTCCTTTTCGTTTTCTGGCCCTGGAACAGAAGCAGGCCTTGGCTCGTCGTCTGGAAAAAATGACCTTCCACAGCGGACAAATCATAATCCATCAGGATGATCCGCAGGACCGCGCTGTATATCTGATCGAATCCGGGTCAGTTGATGTATGCGACAATCGCCGCGGCACCATGGTCAGGGTCAGCACGATATACTCAGGGCATTATTTTGGTGAATGGGAGTCCCTGTTCTGTGTTCCCCGCCGTTTGCAGATTGTCGCC
>CAZDYA010000022.1:0-11496 GCA_964509515.1 uncultured Spirochaeta sp. | reverse complement strand
GGATAAAGCTATCGCTTGCCGGCTGGTAAAGGTTCAGACCGCCGGCCCTGGTGCCCACCCATAAACGGTCCTGTTCGTCTTCAAAGATGGTTCTGGTGCTGTCAGCTGATATGCTGGTCAAATCCTCCGGGTCGTGCAGGTATTGGCGCCATGCGCCTGTTTCCGGTGAAAAGCGGCAAAGCCCGCGGTTGGTAGCTGCCCAGGTAGCGCCTTGGCCGTCCACCAAGGTTTGAAAAATCAGATTGTCGGAAACACCGTCGGGGTTGTCGGGGGAATAGCTGTGTTGAATGGTCTGGCCATCAGGCTTTCGTTGAAAGACGCCAAAATTGTAGCTGGCTATCCAAAGGCTGCCATCAGGACTCTGATCAATATCGTAAAATATATGTGGGCCGTTCAACAGACTGTCTGGATCATTGGCCAGCATTGCTGGACGAAAAGCATTTTCGTCAGGATAAAAACGCTGGATGCCCTGGTGGGTGGCAACCAGAAAGGTTCCGTTGGCTTCCGGGAATACCGAGTTAACCCTGTCATCGCTGATGCTTACTGGATTCTGGGGGTCGTGGCGGTGCGAAACCGCCTGTTTGGAATCAAGGTCGATTTCAACCAGGCCTGATGATTGGGTGCTGATCATCAGCCTGTTGTCTTCTAGCGCCAGGATGTGGGTGATTCTTCCTGTTCCAAGTATGCTGGTTGGGATACCATTATCCCGAAGCAGGTCAAAATCGTTCTTGGTGGGGTCATGCTTGCTTATTCCCCCGCCGTTGGTGCCAATCCAGATTACTCCGCTTTGGTCCTGAAATATTGAATAAACTATATCGTGGGCCAGCGAGGCGGGGTCGGTGCTGTCATTTTGATATTCCTCTTTTTGGCCGCTGGCGGGATCGTAAACCGTCAGGCCTCCGCCCCAGGTGCCAATATACATTTCCCCTGAATGCGCCTGCATCAGGGAATATACCTGCTTGTTGCCTGCAGGGATTATCTGCCTAACAAGCCCCTTTTCGCCGGCGCCTGGTGCATAACGAACAAGTCCGGCTCCCCAGGCACCAAGCCAGAGCTGGCCGTTGTCGGCATCCAGGATATTCATGATGTAGTCTGATGGTAGACCGCTTTTGCTATCAACAGTGTGGAAGGTGATAGACTGGCCCTGCTGTATTACCTCGCTCAGGCCCCCGAGGCTGCCGACCCAGAATCGTCCCAGGCTGTCCAGGTGTAGTGCGCGGATTGTATTGCTGGGAATGCTGTTTTCAGATCCTTCTTCGGGCAAGAAATGTGTAAAGTGCTTGCTGCCCTGATCATCCAGGCGATTAAGGCCATTGAGGGTGCCGACCCATAAATTGCCCTGGCTGTCTTTCTGTATGGCAATTACGACATTATCGCTAAGGCTGTTGGAATCTTGGGGATCATGCTGAAAGCGCGTAATCGAGTAGTCACGCAGATCAATCAGGTTGAGTCCGCCGTAGGTGCCAACCCATAATTCATGGCCATCAAGAAACAGGGTTTGAATCAGCTGGTTGGAGAGGCTTTTGGTGTTAAATGGTTCGGCTGTGAACAAGCGCATTTCCTGACCGTCGTAGCGGTGCAGGCCTGCTTGAGAACCAAACCACAAAAAGCCGCTTTCATCTTGAACAATAGATGAAATTGCGCTGTTACTCAGGCCGTCTTCGGCTCGAAGGTGTTCAAATTGATGGATGTGTGCCTGGGCTGTAGACAGCAGTGGGCAGAAAAATATCAGTACAAGGATGGCAATAGCCTGCCAAAATGAATTTCTTTTCATGAATTAAGGTGCTCCGGGCGGCGTTCTGGTATAGGCTCAGGATCAATCTGGCGGCTGGCAAATTCCCTGGAAAGAAACAAGCCGCAAAAACAATGGCCGTACTCGGCCTGGTCTGGCAGGTTATAGTCGCATGGGCAAATCAAATCGCTATCGCTCTCTTTGTTTCCGCTGCTGTCCCGGCAGGGGCACATAAAGTAGCCGTAACGGTTCCAATTGCGGCGCAAACCTTCTTCGATATCCTGCAGGAACTCAGGATCAGGATTGACTACCCAACCCTGGTGCTTGGCAACGCTGGTAACAAAACGGTGAACATCCTGCAGAGATTTTTCGGCCATTAGTTCTTACCCTCGTCACCCTGCAGCAGGGTCTTTCGCCATTTAGCTTCGGCAAAGCCAAAAACAACTTCCTCATCGTTGATAACAAGGACAGGGAAGACCGGCAGGCTCTTAAATCGGGCTTTGATATCCGCCTTAACCTGTGCCTTGGTTTCCTGGTCCAATTCGTCGACATGGATGAATGAAAAGGCGAAGCCATTGTCCTGCAGGAACTGCTTGGCTCTTCGGCAGAAGGCGCAGGTTGAAAGCGAGTACATCACCAACTCAGGCTTGGTAATCTCTCCCTCTATATGGGTAAAATTTAACTTGCTATTCATAATAATAACAAGATAGAGCCGTCCTTGTTAAATATCAAGCGTTATCAATGGTTTCGGTTGCATCAATCCCCGATAAGCGCTGTTCGACAGCATTCAGTTTTACCTGCAGGCTTTGAATTGTGCGCTCAATTCGGCGTTTTTCCCGTTTTAGCTGTTCGACCGGATCTTCTTCCTTGACCTTGCTGCTGCCCAGGGAGCGCTTGACGCGATCAGGGCTTTCACCGGCCAAAAAGGCGGTTTCGGCCCGCAGTCGCTCTTTTTCATTGCGGATATTGGCAACGGTTTTCATGTTCTCGTAGCCCAGATCAGGATTGACGTTGAAGGCATGGAATTTGATTACTGTATTGGCGTCCTTGGTGTTTATCCCCAGAACCCGCTCTACATAGTCCTCGAAACGGGCATTGTGCTGACGGCAAAGCTCGGCGGCCTCGCCCAATACGGCGCCGAATTCCTTCATCAAGCGGCCGTTTTGACGCATGAATTGTTCCTTGATGCGGCGGGTTAGTGCCTGAAAGGCTTCTACCGAATCAAAGACGTTGCGGAAAACCCCCAATTCTTCGGCTCGCTCGAGCAGTTGATGCAGGATGGTGCGAAACTCCATGGTGTGAGCCCGCGGGCCAACCGGGATAGGGCTGCTGGTCATGTGCACATGATGGGCAAACTCGTGGATGGCGGTGTACATCATTTCGTTGTCATCACTGAAATTCTTGTTGTGAATAATGATTTCGTACGTGTCCGGCTTGTACAGGCCGTTGACCCGCTTGCTCTGCTTGCCAGAAAGGATAACCGAGAAATCCAGAGTGTTTGGTTCCAGCTTTAGCAACTGTTGTTTGATTTGATCCTGATTCATTCTGCCCCCTACGAGAGGCCTATAATGCCACCACTTTGGGGGTCAAGGTCAATATCCATGAAGCCAGGTCGGCTGGGCAAACCAGGCATCGTCCTTATGTCACCAGCCAGCGCATAGACAAAGCCCGCGCCCGCGCTCAATCTGATGTCGCGAATGGGGAAGCGGTAGCCTGTTGGGGCCCCACGCAGCGACGGGTCATGGCTGATGGAAAGATGGGTCTTGGCAATGCAAACCGGAAGCTTGCCGTAGCCCAGCTCCTGGTACTTTTTGAGCTTTCGCACGGCAATGGGGTCCAGGTCGATGTCCTGGGCGCCGTATAGCCCGCAGGCCAAAGCGCGTATCTTTTCTGGTAGTTCCTGCTCTAGTTCGTAGCTGAAGCGGAAGTCCGGACGTTCCTTTTGCTCGCAGGCATCAACGACGGCCTGCGCCAGCTGTGCCGTGCCCTGGCCGCCCTCGGTAAAACCGTGGTGGACGATGGCCGCGCTGGCTCCGGCTGCCAGGGCCTGCTCGCGTATCAGCTGCCATTCGGCCTCGGTGTCACCGGGAAAGGCGTTGATGGCAACGATTACTGGCAGCCCAAAGGACTGCACGTTGCGAATGTGGGCAATCAAGTTAGCGCAACCGGCTTCTAGCAGGGGCAGGTTTTCAGCCGCGTATTCGGCCGGCAGGGCGGCGCCCGGTTTAATGCTGGCTCCGCCACCGTGGTATTTCAGGGCGCGCACCGTAGCCACCAGGACGACGGCATCGGGGGTCTTGCCCGAGACCCGGCATTTGATGTTGCAGAATTTTTCAAAGCCGATGTCAGCCGCAAAGCCGGACTCGGTAATGACGTAATCGCTTAGGCTCAGGGCGATATCATCGGCAATGATCGAAGAGTTACCATGGGCGATGTTCGCAAAGGGACCGGCATGTACCAGCACCGGCTGACCCTCCAGGGTTTGCAGCAGGTTCGGCATAAAGGCGTCCCTTAGCAAGGCGGTCATTGCTCCGGCCGCCCCAAAGGCCTCGGCATTGAGCGGGCTGCCGCTGCGGTCCCAGGCGGGGATTACCGCCCCGACACGCTGGCGCATATCTTCCAGGGATCGGGAGAGGGCCAGAATGGCCATGAGTTCGCTGGCAACAGCGATGTCGAAGCCGGTCTGCCGCATGGGGCCGTCGGCCAGCTCGCCCAGACCGGAAACTATGGATCGCAGGGCGCGGTCGCTGATATCAACAACGCGGCGCCATTCGATGTTGTCAGGATCGATATTCAGTTTTTGCATCCCCTTGCGGGCAAAAAAGGCATCGCTCCAGCGGGCCTCATGGTACATGCGGGCATCAATTCCGGCGGCCAGCAGGTTGTGGGCGGCCTGGACGGCATGGATGTCGCCGGTCAGGTGCAGGTTCATCACATCCATAGGGATTACTTGACTGTAACCGCCGCCGGCCGCACCGCCCTTGATGCCGAAGGTCGGCCCCATGGAAGGCTGGCGAATGGTGGCTGCCGAGCGCTTGCCTAGCTGACCAAGGCCTTGGGTCAGGGCGATTGTGGTTGTGGTTTTGCCCTCGCCAAAAGGAGTAGGCGTTATGGCGGTGACATTGATGTATTTGGCCTTTGGAGCATCAAACCCGCCCAAGCGCTGGCGCAAGGCTTCAACGTCGATCTTGGCAGTGGCTCTGCCCCAGGGTATGATTTCTGCTGCTTCTAGTCCTAATCGGGCAGCGACCTCCTGGATAGGCAGCAGGCTTGCTTCGTTGGCGATCATTCCGTCTGGTTTCATGGTTCCTCACTCTTGCATCGTGTTGCGGCAGGATATATGATTAAATTGTATATGGGCACCAGGCATAATTCAAGCAGTATCGATGACTCCTTTTTGCAGCGTGTTCTTGGCTCAGGCAAGATGCAGGCCATCTTTTCCGCTATTCCGGTGGGGATTTGCCTGACCAACAAGGATGGCCTTTTTGAGTATGTGAATCCGACATACTGCCGAATGTATGGTTATACACAGGAAGAGTTGATTGGCCAGCATTTTACGACCATTGTTCCCGAAGAAAATCGTGAAAGGCTGCTTGATCTGCACGACCGCTTTATGGATCAACAGTATGAATTGCGCGGTGAGTGGAGGGTTCAGCGCAAGGATGGTAGCCTGTTCGATATTCTGGCCGATGCTGCCTACATTGAAATTGAAGACGGTGAGCCCTTTAAGGCGACCTTTGTAACCGACATCAGCGAGCGGAAGCTGGCTGAACAACAGCTTGAGACGGCCGTCAAGCAGCTGAATCAACAGATCGAGGAAAGGCAGAAATTAGAGCGAACCCGTGATGAGGTTGAAAGGATTGTCCGTCACGATTTGCGCAATCCCTTGAACGCCATGCTGATTGCGACTCAGCTGCTGATGTCTCAGGATATGACGCCGAAGCAGAAAGAGTTGCTGAACATTGTTCATGAGAGTGGCTACAAGCTTAACTATATGCTTAGCAATTCGATGGACTTTGTCAGTATGGAAGAGGGCAAATATCGCCTGACTCCCAGGCGATTGCGGGTTAGCGATATCTTTCGGACGGTGATGCAAGAGACCATTCCCGCCCGCGAAAAAAAGGCGGTGGAGGTTGAGTTGCTGGAAAACGGTCGTCCCATGTCCGGAGATTCTTCTCTCTTAATTGATGGCGAGCGCATGCATCTGGAAAACCTGTTTACCAATCTGCTGCGCAATGCAATAGAGGCTAGTCCCGAGGGCGCTGTTGTGAGTCTGGGCGTTCAGGAAGATGCTGATTGGCTGGAATTTCAGGTGCATAATCAGGGAGAGGTGCCAGAAGATATCCGTGACAATTTTTTTGATCGCTATGCTACCAGCGGCAAGGAAGAAGGAACAGGGCTGGGTACATTTATTGCCTCATTGATTACCAAGACTCATGCCGGAACCATCAGCTTTGTGACGGATTCCCAAGAGGGTACCACGCTTACCGTTCGCCTGCCCCGTGAACAACCGGGGGGCTAGCAGGAATGGCAGTAAAACAGACGGATGCAAGTAAAAAGACCGCCGAGTACGGGGGCTTTCGCAGTGAAGGGCGCCGTCATGAAGAAGGGACCATCTGGTTTCCTCTGGATAATATTGGCAAGATTTTTCCTGCTATTCAGGGCCGCCGTTATTCCACCCTTTTTCGGCTGGCGGTAGTGCTTGATCACCCGATAAAAATTTCCGCCCTGGAAAAGGCCCTTAAGCGCGTTATGCTGCGCTTTCCGTACTTTCAGGTTGAGTTGCGCCCGGGGGTTTTCTGGTATTTCCTGGAGCGCTTGGAAAACCCCCCTGAGATCATGGCTGATGGAAGGTCACCATGCACACGGTATTCCCTAAAGAAAAAAGGGGCTTACCTGTTGAGGGTCAGGGCCTACCAGCGCCGGCTTTCGGTGGAATTCTGTCATGCCCTGACCGATGGCACCGGCGGAACGATGTTCCTGCGTTCGCTGGTTACCGAATACTTCCGGCAGTGCGGTACCGAAATCAGCGATTGGCTGGATATTGCCAATCCGGATGACCGCCCTGAGCCAGGTGAATTCCGGGATGCCAACCAGGTGATTGGGGTAGAGCAGTATCCGGCGCCGCCGGCCAGGTCATCGGCCTTTCATATTGGCGGTCAGTTGATCCCGGTCTTTGACTACCGGATTATTACCGGTTTGGTTCCATTGTCTGCGCTACGCGAAAAAGCTCGAGAGAACGGGGCCAGTGTTACCGAATATATTTCAGCGGCCTTGTTCTGGGCCTTTCAGGAACATATCGACAGTTTGCCTCCGCGTCGTCGGCGCAAGGCCAAGCTTAAGCCCTTGCGCATCCTGGTGCCGGTTAATATGCGGCCCTTTTATCCCACCCAGACGCGCCGGAATTTCTTTACCTATATCGATCCGGAAATCGACTTGCGGCTTGGCAGTTATGATTTTTCCGAGATAGTGCAGCGTGTGCATAATTACATGCAGGTCGAACGCAGTCATAAAAGCCTGAATCGTCACCTTTCGCGCAATGTTTCCAGCGAGCGGAGCTGGTATGTCAGGATTATCCCGCTGTGGATAAAAGATCTTGTGTTAAAGGCTGTATACCGGCATAGCGGAGACGGCAAGAACAGCACCAGCTTTTCCAACCTGGGCGGGCTGGTTCTTCCCGATGAGGTCAGCAAGCATGTTCAGTGGGCTGAGTTTATTCCGCCGCCCAGTGTGGTTTATGGATTTTCTGTTGCAGCCATTTCGAGCGGGGATGTTTTGACAGTAAGCTTTGGAAGCCTGTTAAAGGACCCCGAGATTGAAAGGCGGTTTTTCCGGTTTCTCAGGAAGCAGGGGATTGTCAGTAAGGTTATTTCAAACAAGGAGGTATTATGCCCTACTGTTCAGAATGCGGAGTAGAGCTGGAAAAAAGTGCCCATAGTTGCCCTCTGTGTGGAACCAGGGTCCACTCGCACACCCCGCCGCCCGGCGAGGAACAGGGCTATGCTGATTCAGACGATATCGAGGATTTCGTCGCGCAAAGGCCTTCCGATTACGGCAGGAGGCTGGCGGTGCAAATCCTTACTGTTGTATGTGTAACGCCGGCTCTGATAACGGCGGTAGTGGACTGGATGATTTCTGGTCGACTCACCTGGTCTTTGTATGTTTGTGTTGCTATGGCGGCAGCCTGGGTTTACAGCGTAGTGCCAGTGTTTTTTTATAGAAAACTGTTGTGGATACTTGTCATCTGTATCCTGATGACGGGTGTGCTAATGTGGGCAGTAGATATGCTGGATGAAAGGGCGGCCTGGTTTTGGGATATCGGCATGCCACTGATGGCGGTGATTGTTGTTGTTACCAGCCTGG
The DNA here is from genome assembly GCA_964509515.1 of uncultured Spirochaeta sp. Classification (GTDB taxonomy): domain Bacteria; phylum Spirochaetota; class Spirochaetia; order DSM-27196; family DSM-8902; genus Spirochaeta_B. Next base: position 3,401 of record CAZDYA010000022.1, on the reverse strand, counting down.
TGACCGGGGCATCACTATTATCGCGCCGCCGGGGGGCGAATATTGCGGCCTTCGTGCTGTTCGGTTTGATCGGTCTTTCGATGGCGGTAGATGGAATCAGCAAGCGTTATATGGATTTGAACGCTCCCTTGCTCTCATGGTCACTGATTGTCGCTGCGGCCCTGGGTCCGGTAGCGATATTCCTATTGTATTATCACCATGTCCTGGCCAGGGAAATCAATCTGCGCAAACAGCTGCATCTTTAAAAATCAACTTGATCAGCCAGGTGTTTCCAGTGTGTGTAGATGGTAATCACTGATTGCCTGGTTGGACAGGAATTCCTTGACGGCTGGCAGGGCATTGATGGCTTGCCTGTTGTTAGGGAAGATCGCATAGAATGCTCCGCCGCCACCGGCGCCGCTAAGCTTGTAGCCACAGGCGCCCAGCGTTGGCATTAGTCCACCCAGCCGGTCAAGCAGGGCGCTGCCAAGGCCAAGCTCAACCAGCGCCTGCTGTGCCTTGTTGGCCAGGTCGCCCAGCCTGTCTGCCATGGACCCGGATTCGGTCTGCTTGATAGTCTCAATAGCTGCGCTGGCAATCCTACCCAGTTCTTGAAGCAGCGACTCAGTTGATGATCTTTGCTCCGCAAGCCTTCTGTGAACAGAGGCGACCAGTTCCCGGGTGCTAGTCTGGCGCGGGACTGTGCCGTAAAGGATGGAAACGGGTGGCAGCGGCAGGCTATGTCGTTCCGGAAGCCCACCGGGGCGGGCATTGGCAAAGGCCTGACAGCCGCCGAAAGTTGACAGACCTGTGTCGATGCCGCTGGGGGTGCCATGGAACAGTTCTTCGAAACGGTTTGCCAGGGCCCAGATTCTTTCATGGTTCCGGGGCTGATCAAGCATTTCAAGGATGGCAGTTGCCAGGGATACTGAAAGCGCGCCGGATGATCCAAAACCGGCCTCATAGGGTACTGTCGATGATATTGCAATGCTGCTGATTTTTTTCTGTGCCAGCTCCGGCATGATGCAAACTATATGGCGCCATAAGCTTGTAAAAAGCTGGTGATGTTTGGGTAACAGCCCTTCGACTACAAAGCCTTCGTAGTCAAAGGGGCGCGAGGCAGGATGGATTTCCTTCTTTGCTGGAGCCTCGTCAATATAGGTTTTAACCTGCAGGGGCAATGCGATGCCAACTGCCGGATATCCATGGACAGCTGCGTGTTCACCGAAAAGCAGCAGTTTTCCATATCCGCTACCTTTCATATTGTTCTTTCCATGGGCAACGGTACGCCCTTTAGCCAGGGCCGTACCCGCATGGCTGCGGGATGGGGTCGCTTCTGCAGGCCAATGGCCAGGATGGTTTCGGCGCCGGCCCCGCTGGCCTTTAGCGGCAGTTGAAGGCCAGCGGCCCCCGCCATCGAAGCCGCGGCTGGGGAGCCTTGGCGGGGCCCTGTTGCCCCGGCGGCTGCCGCTACCCCGGCGGTCAGGCCGCCCTGCGCGGCCGCGGCCGTCGACCACGCCGCCGGCCCGGGCAGGCTACCTCGCCGGGACCCGCTTGCCGCGCTTGCCGCCCCGGGCAGGTTGCCTCGGCGTGTCCCGCCTGCCCTCGCTGCCACCCTTGCCAGCCGCAGTCGTTCCAAAACCTGGGCTGGCACAGCGGCCGGAACCTCGATTGCCTCGCCGATTTCAATGCCGATTTGGGCAGCGGCTTGCAGAAATTCCGGTGAAATCCGGGTAAAGCTATCTGGTCTGATATCAGCATGCAGGGCCTGGCTGCGCTCGAACAGCTGCTGGCACAATTCCGGCTTGGCACTGCGAAAGGCCGAAAACCCCGAGATCGAGCTGGGGGTTGATACCGCTTCGGGCGCGTTAATTATCCAGTTGGCTTCGGCCCGCCGGCTCAGGCTGTCGCGCAGACCTGGCAGCGCCGTCCAGTCCGGGCGGCGGCCGCCACGGAAGATGCCGGCCCCTCCCATGATGGCGGTCATAACATCGTAGCCGCTGCCCCGGCCGCCCTGGAACCTCCTGTGGGCGGTGATGGCAACCTGGGCCAGGCGCAGGCGCGTTAGCCGCATGCCGGCGGGGTGGATGTGGGCCAGGGCCGTGCAAAGCCCGGCGCAGACGGCGGCGCTGGAGCCGAAGCCCAACTTGCGGCCGTCTTGGGCAAAGAACTGCGAGGAGTCCAGGATTATCTCTGCGGCGTAACTGACCTTGGACAAAGAGCCAATTTCGCGCTCCCAGGTTTCGCGTACCGCCTGCAGCAGGGGCGAGAAAAGCTGTTTGTCGGCCAGATTGTGTCGCTCATGTTGGTGAAAGCCCATGCGGGTCAGGCAAATAATCTCTTTCGAGCTGTTGTGACGCCTGCGAATCGAGACGCGTACCGTCGGTCGGGCTGCCATTGCCAGTCCCAAGCCCCCGTCCAGGGTAACAAAGTATTCGCCGCTGATCAGAAATGAGGCAGGAACCTCGAAGCTGAATTTCATTCAACCTCCGTGATGGTGACTGTGGGTCCTTCGCCGGGCATCGCGGTAATTACACCTAAATGGGGAAAATCCTTGCCCAGCAATTCCAGCAGCTGATCCAGCTGATCTTCGGTTACCAGCATTTTCACCTGGGGTCCGGCATCCATGGTTTCCCAGACAGCAAGCCCTGCCTGCCGCCATTCTTCGGCGCGTCTGATCAGTGCCAGGCTGTCAGGCAGCCAGTAGACAATGGCCGGGTCGGCGGCCAGCATGCTGCCGAACATCGACATATAGCTGCGCCGCATCAGGGGGCCAAGCGAGGCCAGATCGCGATCCTGCAGGGCCTTTACGGCCGCTGTCTCGAGCCCAGCCGACATTTCGCACCAACTCTGGTAATAGGGCGAGGTCAGGCTGGTGCTGTTCATGGCATCGCGGGAGCCGATGTGCTTGGCTTTGGTGCTAACCATGACAGCCACGATCCTGAGCTCTGGCCAGTGGCTGGCTGGCAAAATGGCCTGTGCTTCGGTTGCGCCGGCCGGGAAAAGGGTAAAGCCGCCAAAGACGGCCCGCGCCGCCGAGCCGGAGCCGCTGCGGGCCAGGCGCGACAATTCGCTGTCAGGCAGTTGCAGGCCTGCGGCCCTTGTGCAGCCGATGGCCAGAGCGGCAAAACCGCTGGAAGAACTGGCCAAGCCGGCCGCGGTGGGAAAGGAGTTGGTGCTGTCGATAGCGAAGCCGGTTTTTCTGGTTTCCGGATACTCCTGACGCAAAGCGGCCAGAAATTCTGTTATCTTGGTATCCTGTTGCTGGTGTCCGTTCATGGACACACTGTCACCGGCGGCCGGGTCCAGCACCCGGATTTCGCTGACGGTTTCCAAGCCGCCCAAACTGACTGCAAGGCTGCTGGTGGCCGGGATGTTCTTGCCGCCGTTGACCTTGCCCCAGTATTTGATTAGCGCAAGGC
>CAZDYA010000021.1:0-11545 GCA_964509515.1 uncultured Spirochaeta sp. | reverse complement strand
GTGCAAGGGAGTAAGTTCGTTACCGAAGGCTTTCCTCAGTACGGGTATGTTAATTCCTGGCCTGATGGTTTGTATCGACGTGCGCCGGAAGGTGTAACGCTGCGTTCTCTGGGGGCTCGTGCGCAGTTTGACCGTTTGGGGTACAATTATCTGGAGTTTATTCCGGTAGAACAAGGTGAAGACGGAGAGCTGGTTTCCAAGCCTGTTAGCATTCCGGGAAGAGCCGAGTCAATGGATTTCTGGGTTTGGGGTTCCAATCACGATTATTACATTGAGGTTCATGTACGAGATCACCGCGGCGTGGTGCATACCTTGCAGGCTGGTAATCTGAATTATATCGGTTGGCAGAACCTTCAGGTGAAGATCCCTAATTATATTCCTCAGGGGGTTCAGTATGTTCCCATGACCAGATCTTTGGAGCTTGTTAAGATCGTTATGTGGACACGGCCAACAGAGCGTGTTGATGGTTTTGAAATCTATCTTGACCATATTACGGTGTTGACTGATTTGCATGAGGAGCCGTTTGATGGCGAAGAGCTTGCTGATCCGGATCGCTTGAAGGAGCTCTGGGAAGAAGCTCAAGGTTCTAATTTCTAGGGTGGGAGTAACAAAATGAAGAAAGCAATAATACAATTATTTCTCCTGTTGTTGGCGGGGGCGGTCTTCGCTCAGGTGAGTGCGGGGGAACCAAATCCGGAAAATATTGGGGCGGATACTGCTCAGCAGCGTTTGCAGGAAATATCAATTTCCAAGTTTGAAGATCCTGGAATGTGGCGTGTTTCCATGCCTTTGGATCAGGGAATCATTTCTCATCAAAGGTTTCCAGGCGGGCCGGCCGACAAGCGACCGATAGAGGGCGAAGAAGAGGCAAACATCCAGGACCAGGATGAGTACGTAGTTGGGGTTAAGGCCTATTTTTATCGAAGGGCCAATACCTCCTTGTCCATTCTTGCTAATCGTCCATTGGTAGTGCCTGGTATTGCCAAAACTATCAGTGTCTGGGTAGTTGGAAGAAACTTTAACCATGAGCTAAGCGTTGTTATACAGGATCATTTCGGTAATCGCGCCATCCTGCCAATGGGTAAGCTTAATTTTAGTGGCTGGAAGGAATTGACTGTGCCGGTGCCTACGCATATCCGTCAACGTGATGTGCATTATAGCGCATTGACAGGCATTCAGATTCTGGGCTTTGTAGTTCGTCCGGCTTTGGAAGAAACCTATGGATCTTACTATATTTACCTGGATGATTTACGGGTTGTAACCGACCTTTTCGCCGAAGAAGCCCGTGACGTTGATGACATGGTAGACTCCTGGTAAAGGATGTCGGCTTAGTGCAGACGCGTTGTGAACCCCGTATGCAAATGCGGGGTTTTTTTATGAGGTAAGTGGATGGATGAAATATATTCCTTTTTGAGAGAAGTCTATTTTTTTAAGGACGTATCCGATAAGGACCTGAAAAATTTTGCTGAGCATTGCAAGGTAGAGCAATATCTGGAAGGCACAGTGGTTTTTGCCGAGAATGATCGTGCCGAGCGGTTTTATGTGGTCATGAGCGGTGAGGTTGAGGTCTGGAAAGATTATTATTCCGATAGTTCAGATAAGCTGGGCGTGCATAGGCAAGGTCACCTGTTTGGTGAGATGGGTTTGGTTGATGATCTTCCCCGATCCGCTACCGTCGTTGCGGTAACGGATACCAAACTGGTGTATGTTAAAAGGGAAGATTTTCTGCACCTGGTTGATATGTGTCCCGCGCTTTCGCTGGCGATTATTCGCTCTCTTTCCTCCATGATGAGGACCTCTAACGAAACCTATGTCAATAATCTCAGGATGCGTAACCTTGAGTTGGTGCATACCAATCACGAGTTGCAAAGGGCGCAGCAACAATTGTTGCGGAAGGAAAGACTTTCCACCCTTGGTAAGCTTTCTTCCCTGATTCTGCATGATATTCGTAATCCTTTGAGTATCGTAAAAGGTTATACAGAGCTGATTTATATGAATGCTGATGATGCTGCCAAGGTCAGGACAAACTGCAAGGTTGTTTTGAGTGAAATTCAGCGTATTCATGCGATTGCTAATGAATTGCTCGATTATTCAAGGGGCGAAATAAGGGTTGAGCTATCGGTTGTCGAAGCAGATGAGTTGTTTGCGCGTCTGGAGCATTCGCTGGCTAATCTTTTTCGTGAACAGGGCAAGGAACTGGTGTTGGAAAATTTCGTGCAGCGGCCAGTTCTGATTGATATCGAAAGAATGCAGCGGGTTTGGCATAATCTGGCTGAAAATGCCCGAAAGGCCATGGATGCTGGTGATACCCTCCGGGTACACGCCTGGAACGATGCTCATTATTTCTACTGTGAGTTTATTGACACTGGTGTTGGTATGGATGAAGCCACACAGGGCATGATCTTTGATCCCTTTTTCTCGAAGTCCGCCAAGGGGGGAACCGGTTTGGGGATGGTTATTGTCAAGAGCGTTGTCGAGGCGCATGGCGGGACGGTTACCGTTCAGAGTGAGGAGAGCAAGGGCACTACTGTAAGGATTGCAATCCCCTTGCATACCTGATCTTCCTAGAATTTGCTTTCATCGATGCGTGAGAATAGATTCAGGGTATTGGTTCTTACCTGTTGGCATAAATCTTCCATGCTTGTTTCCCTCAAGGCGGCTACTGTCTGGTAAGTATGGATAATTTTTCCCGGGCTGTTCGGTTTGCCGCGATGGGGAACCGGGGTAAGGTAGGGACTATCGGTTTCCAGCAAAATCCGGTTTGCCGGGATCGCGGCTGCCACTTCCCTGAGTTCCTGGTTGCGCGAGAATGTAATGTTTCCGGCAAAGGAAATATGCAAACCATGGCTCAGCACCTGCTGGGCAAAATCATGGCTACCTTCAAAACAATGAAGAATTCCTCCGGCCTTGGCAGGATAGCTTGAAAGTACCTCGATCACCTGCTGTCCGGCCTGCCGGCAATGAATAATAATCGGCAATTCATATTGATTTGCCAGCTCCAGGTGAATCCGGAATAGCTCCTGCTGCTTTTCTACCGGGCCGCAATCGCGGTAGGTATCAACCCCGGTTTCCCCCACTGCGACAATTCCAGGGTGATCAAGCTGTTTGTGCAGGGATTCTACGGCCTTTTTTGTGGATACTTTCATGGTTTGTGATGGATGGTAGCCGCTGGAAAAGAAAACCTGAGGGAGGCCTTGCAGGGCATCTATCCGCTCCTGAATATCTTCACCGCCATGCAGCCCAATATCAATTGCCAGGCTGATGCCTTCCCTGGAAAAATCCGAGATCAGCTCCTCTATTGAGAACCCTTTTTTTTGCATCTCCTGGTAATGGAAATGAGTATCGGTGTACATATTGACCCTCGTTGCCGCGATGCGGTAAAGTTTACGCTCCGCCGGAGTGGTGGAATTGGTAGACACAGGGGACTTAAAATCCCCCGGCTATTGCAGCTGTGCCGGTTCAAGTCCGGTCTCCGGTAAAATTGCTTGCTTTTCCCTGTAGGGTGAAGCCTTTTCTGAATGGTATTATCGCATTAGCTTGCGGAAACCGGCAAGTGTTAGTATGCTGGTAGCGGAGGCATTGGATGTCGGGAAATTTTCAGGCTATGCAGTTGGTGACTTTTCAGTTGGGTGAAGAACAATACGGAATTGATATCATGGATGTCGAGGGTATTGTTAAGGTAGAGGATGTACGAGCTATCCCTAATTCCCCAGCCTATGTAGAAGGTATTTTTAATCTGCGCGGTGATATCATACCTGTAATAAACCTGCATCGCCGGTTTCATTTAAAGAAGGCCAACCTGAGCGAAGAAGACCGCCTGTTAAGTGGTTTTGTTATTATTCAAATCGACGATATGCTGCTTGCGGTCATTATCGACAAGGTAAATCGTGTTGTAACTGTTGAAGGCAAGGATATTCAGCCGCCGCCCCAGATGATCAGCGGGATTGGTGCTGAGTACATTCAGGGTGTCGTTAACCGGGATGAGGAAGGCTATTTGATCATCCTGGATATTCGCCGGCTTTTCAATCCAAGAGAACTCAGGGCTATTGGCGATTTTTCACAGATCTAAAAGGATGTAGTGCAATATGAAAATTCCTCTTTTCCGACCTGCCATTAACCGCAGGGATATGCAGGCTGTGCTGGAGACGATGGTTGATGATACCCTTGGTCCCGGGCAGCTTTCTGAGCAGTTTATTCTTGCTCTTCTGGATTTCTTTGATTTCGAGGGGGGGCTGGCCTTTCGCGAGATCCGGCGCTTGCTGGATGTCCTTTTTCAAGCTTTGGGTTTGGAGGAGGGGCAGGGGATCCTGCTTTCACCATTGTTGCCAAGGGTCTACGCCGAAACTGCCAGACAGCGCGGTATTCCCTTTGACTGGGTGGATGTTGATGCGCGCAGCGGCACGGTAGGCGCCAATGAACTTGAGACAGCCTTGGCTGTTAGCCGCGACTTTTCTGTGGCGGCGCTTTTTTGTGATACAGCCTTGGGTTTTGTTCCTCAGCTGGAAGTGCTTGCCGAACAGGTTCCGGCCCTGGTTCTGGATATCAGTAAGGGTTGTGGGGCTCGGTACGATAATGCCATTGTTGGCGCGCAAGCGGATTTTCTGGTTTTGATGCTGGAAGAAGAGGATATTCTGACCACTGGCGGTGGCGCGGCGGTACTCGGTCGGACCAGGAAACAGGCTTCCGGCTTGTCGCGTGCCAGTGACGCAGTTTCGCGCGAGGTCTTTCTGCCAGACCTGAATGCCGCCCTGGGTATCGCCCAGTTGAAAGAACTCCCGCAACGCCTGCATCGTCGTCGCGAGGTTGCCGAGATTCTGCAGCGTTCGGTTATGCAGTCAAGGCATCGCTTGCTGGTGCAGCCAGGCGAGGTCCAATCTGTGGCTTATGGTCTGCCGGTGGTAGTGGAAACCGGGCGTTCCGAGGTGGCGGCCTTCGCCAAAAAGAAGGGTGTCGAGACGCGCCCAGCCTTTGAAGGCAGTATTATTGACGCCTACGGAGCAGGGAAAGAGATCGAAGAATCGCAAGATGCTGGTATTGTCTGTTCCTTTCAGGCAGTACCGAATGCTGCCAGTTTGTGGCGGCAAACACTGCTGTTTCCCTTGTATCCTAGTTTGTCTGGAAAGCATGTGCAGGAACTATCGCGATTGCTTGTCAGTTTGCCATAAATCCTTATCGGAAACAAAGCTTTACAGCGTACTTGTGAGTAAGTATAGTTAGAGCGATGGAAAGAAATGTTACATCTGTCCTGGTGATGGTAAACAGTCACAAGCCGCAGGCTGAGCCAGTTGTCAAGGATATTGATTCCAGGCTGTCTGCTTTGGGTATCAATGTTCTTGTGGCGGGTTTTGAAAACGGTTTGATGAGCGGGGCATTACCTCATGCCGACTTGGCTATCAGCTTGGGAGGGGACGGGACCGTTCTGTATTGTGCCAGAAAGCTGGCTGGCAGCGGCATCCCGATTATGCCGGTTAATCTGGGCACCTTTGGTTTTATTACCGAAATTACAGCGACCGAATGGTATGAAGAATTTTCGGCGTATATGAGCGGACAGGTGTCATCAGGTCAACGCTTGATGCTGGAAGTTAAACTCTTCAGGGAAGATCGTCTGGTGTGCAGTAATATTGGCCTGAATGATGTTGTAATTACCGGGGCGGGAATCTCGAACCTGATATCGGTGGCTGTATCGCTTGGCAGTGGTGATCTGGGCCGCTATCGAGCGGATGGCGTGCTTATTGCAACGCCCACTGGTTCCACCGCATATTCCATGGCGGCCGGCGGGCCGGTTCTGTGTCCTGAAATGCAAGCCATTATTTTGAATCCGATTTGTCCTTTTACCTTGTCGCATCGCCCGATTGTTTTGCCACCCGAGGAAAAGATATCAATCACGGTAGATCAGCAACAAAGGTCAGAGTTGATATTGACGGTTGATGGACAGACGGTGGTGCAGCTTCAAACCGGTGATCGCCTGGAAGTTGAACGATCTGTCCGCAGTATTGGGATAGTCCGGAGTTCAAGCAGGTCTTTTTATGATGTTCTAAGGGCCAAGTTAAACTGGTCCGGAGGTTCAAATGATTGAAGAAGTGGCGATTCAAAACTATGCATTGATAGATCGTCTTACTATCCGCTTTGAAAAGGGGATGACCGTGCTGTCCGGTGAGACGGGGGCTGGAAAATCCATCCTGGCTGGGGCCTTGGGACTTCTGCATGGCGAAAGAGCCGATGTTTCATCTATCAGGACTGGTTGTCAGGAGGCCATGGTGGCTGGTGTTTTTTCAGTCGCCGAGGCTAGCCCTGTTGGTGATTGGCTTCGGGAACGGGATCTGTCGCTAGATGAAGGCCGCCTCTACGTGCGGCGAACCATCAAGACGACTGGCCGCGGGAGCATCTATGTCCAATCGGCGCCTGTTCCGTTGAAAGATTTGGCGCAACTAGGGGCCATGCTGTTTGATATGCATGGTCAGCATGAGCATCAGAGTCTTTTTATTGAAGAAAATCATCGTAGCATTCTGGATTCCTGGGGGCGCCTTGACGAGATGGTTCAGGAATATTCCAGTAAATTTGCGGAACTGGCCCGGCTGCGCCGCAAGCGTAATGCTATAGTTTCTGATGAACAGGCCCGGCAGCGTGAGATGGAGATACTTACCTTTGCTGTTCAAGAGATTGAGGCTGCCAAGTTGCTGCCGGGTGAGGATGGTGAATTGCTGGCAGAGAAGACCATGCTTTCCCAGTATGAAAAGCTGCACGGCAATATGGTGACAGTGGTGGATTCTTTGGCCGAAAGTCACGGCGGGGCGCTTCGGTCTCTGCGGCAGGCGCGAACAGCGCTAGAGAGCACAGCCGCTATTGATTCCCAGCTCAATGAATATGTCCGCCGTTTGGAGGACTCTTTTTTTGAGCTGGAGGATATTGCCGAGAGCCTGAGTGGATACCAGCAGCGGATGTTGTTCGACCCCCAACGGCTCGAAAAGGTGGAGGATCGTCTGGCAGATATCCGTCGGCTGCAAAAGAAATACGGGGCATCCATTGAGGATGTGCTGGGCTACGCTGCCGAGGCCAGCGAGACATTGCACACCCTGGAAAATTCCGAAGAAGAAAAAGAGAAGCTTGACATTCAGATCAGGGAGACAGAAAAAGATGTGCTCTCAAGAGCCCGTATCATTTCTGCGCAGCGCAAGGAAAAGGCAGTAGCCTTGGGTGGACGCATAGAAAAGGTATTGGCCACCTTGGGCATGCCCAAGGTAAGTTTCGAAATTGCGGTCGACTCCAGGCTGTCAGAATCTGGCAAGCCGGTTTGCGGCACTACCGGGCAGGATTCCGTGTTTTTTAGAATATCGGCAAATCCTGGTGAGCCAGCCAAACCCCTGTCTTCAGTGGCTTCTGGGGGTGAGGTTTCCCGGCTGATGCTGGCAATAAAGAGCGTATTAGCCGAGACTGATCCTATAGAGACCCTGATTTTTGATGAGATAGACACAGGCATAGGTGGTGAGGTTGCGCTGTCGGTTGGTCAGCATTTGCAGGAATTGGCCGCCAGCAAGCAGGTTTTTTGTATAACACATCTTGCGTCCGTCGCTGTTCGTGCCGATAATCATTTGGTAGTCTATAAAGAACAGAAGGATGAGCGCACGGTAACCAGGGTAGAGGGAATAAGTCAGCAGGAAAGGGTAGAAGAAATTGCCCGCATGCTGGCTGGCGATGGTGGAGCAGAGGTTTCGCGGAATCACGCAGAGGAATTACTAAGAAAGTATCGTGCGAACAATTAGGCTGCGAAGGGGATTTGCATGGCAAAGGTCAGTGCTGAGGCAAAAAAAGAATTTTTTGAGGTAATCAAGAAACACAAGCAGCAGATTGAGCAGATAGAGCAGCGAGAAAAGAACCTTCAGAAGGTGTTAGGCTCTGATCAGAGCGGCGCTCAGTATAAGCGAATCACCTTGGCGGAGGAGCGGTTGAATCTGGCCTCGTACTATTTGCTGCTGAATCAGATCAGCCTTGAAATGCTAAAGATCAAGAATGAATCATATTTGAATGATGCCCGGAAATCATGCTATCAGAGTATCATTTACCTGGAAGATGTGGTCAGTGATTGGGTTGACGCCCCTTTCAGTGACTACCTGGAGCTACAGGAAAAAATTGATGGCTTCGAGGACAGTTCCCGGTATGATTTGGTGGTAAAATTGGGCTTGGCTATCGATAGTGTCCGGGAAGATTTTGGTGAAAACTCCAAGTGGAAGTGGTCATTTGTAGAGCTGGACGGTCGCTTTGCCGCGATCGCCAAGAACCTGCTTAATTTTCGTACCCTTGTCTCGGGGATGGATCCCCGGGTTGATGGTTATGAAGTAAGAATGCGGCATTTACGGATTGCGAAGGAAAAGCTGGTTCATGCTGCAGACAGATATCGCGAAAAGTACGAGTTATCTACAAATCGGATAGATGATTTCAAGCTTGCGATCCAGTATTTAAGCGCCCTGCGCCGTTTGCACATGCAAATTGGCGAGACCGATGATGCAGAAAAGGTGAAGAAAAAGATAGATGTTTGGAAGAACAAAATGGAATCGGACGAGAAGGCTGCGGAGTCACGCCGATAGGCATCATACACGCGGTAAACAGATAATAAAAAAAACTGGCTTGGTTTTTCTCTGGTTATTGAGCGGCTGCTTGCTGGCCATTATTTGTATTGATGGTTTAATTGAGCCTGTAGGCTTGGAGCCAGTTTGGATTTCGTCATTGACCGATGAAGATCAAGCGGGAAAAAATTCAATGGATAATGAGACCGTGGCCGTTTGGGTGGACCCTTATCTGTATTATGTTTCAGTCGAAGATGGAACCGTGCTTTTAAGGGCCAACCTGCCTGATGGTGCGGCCTTTACAGATACCATTTATACCGACGCACTAGCGGAAGACGGCAAGGTTGTTTTGCAGAGATTTAATGGGGACCCGGCCTTTACCTTGTATACCGCTGACCGGATGCTCTTTCGCGGGGACTCATTATTTTCTGTCAGTCCTTTTTTGCATTCTGTCAGTAAATGGGGTTCCAGCGACGGCCAGCGTGAATGGCAGCACTCATTTGCCGATGTAATATCGGTGCTGGACTTGGCTGCTGGCGACACCGTCCTTGGTATGGTTAGCGGCCGGATTGCGCTGGTAGATGGTACAGGCGATATCCGGTGGCTGAGGGAGGGCGATGGCCGGCCTGTATTGGGAATTTCGGCGTCCGGTGAGGCTTTGTGGGCGGTAATTGGCGGCCAACAGCCCTGGCTGGAGGTTCGCAGTTTTGATAATGAAAGCCGTTTGTTGCAGCAGGTGGATATTCCCTATTCAGGAGAGTTGAGGACGCCGGTGCCGATCGAGGCAGGCAGGAATTCCGTGGTGCTGTCATCCTTGGGAAAGGTATTAAAGAAGGGCCGGGGGCTGCTTGATTACGGGTTTGATGACTACTATTTTGAGTTTGAACATTTGCCCTTTGCTATCGGGATATACCAGGCCGAAAATGACCGGGCCGTCCTGTGGGACAAGGTTTTGCGCCTGGAGGATTTACATCGCCGTGCCATGCTTATGCAGGCCGGCGTTGATGAGTTGAATGTCAGGATGCTGAATGATGGGTTCTTGCTGTATAACCAGGCTGAGGCTGTCCGGTATCGCCTTGTTAATTCCGGTGAGGGGACTATATGATGCCAGTAAAAAAGTTGACTTTGTTATTATTGTTGCTGGGGTTTTCCTTGCTTACGCTGGGTTTTGATTGGCCGCGCCCGGTAAGGATTAGAGCGAGGTACGGTCAGGTTGCCACACGTTTTGGCGATAGTGCTTTGCGGGGGCTTGTTCGTGATTCCGGGGGTGAGTTTATCTGCGATGCCCCGCTTGTCTTTTCTGCAAGTCCTGAGGGAAGCGGAAATCAATTGTTTTCGGCGCCCGTCCAGGTTAATCGCCAGCCCCGTGGTCTGATTACGGTGCAGGTTTTGCATGATGCCGGGTTGTATTTTGCCTTGTTGGACGATAGGGTCGGTCGCTGGATTGATCCGTTGCTGATATTTCCTTCTGACGGATAAAGAATCGCAACCTTGACATCCTGGGTTAAAACTTCTACGATTCCACGTCGCAAATTAATCAGCCTTGGAGTGACCGGATGACTATTGAAAGACTGCAGAGCCTGTCTGATGACGTGCTGGAAAAACTGGCAGAGAATTTGGAAGTTGATTGGGAAGAAAGTGAAGGCCGCGAAGAGCTGATCGCCATGTTGGTTGAGGCCTACGCCGATATTCGCAGGGAGCGAGAGGCTGCTAATAATAATCCTGTAAATGTTCAGGAAAAAAAGTATGATATTCAGGAAGAGTTGGTCGCTGCCGGTGATTACGGTGAAGAGTTGATTGATATTCCTGACAGATATAATGAAACGCGGATTACGCTTTTGCTGCGAGACCCGTCCTGGGCATTTTGTTATTGGGATATAAATGATACCTACCTTGCAGAGCTCGCGGATGAGCACGGCAAGGCGGTTACCGGATTGACCCTGCATGTGGTCGAGGTGGCCTGTTGCGTTGACAATCAGGATACCGTGGTTGATTCTTTCGATGTTCCGGTGTTTATTGATGACCTTAACTGGTATATTAACCTGCCAAACAGGGATTCTTTCTATCGGGTCAGATTGATGCTGCAGTTGGAAGATTCCGAGGTCTTGCTGGCTGAGTCCAATGCCATTCAGGTACCCTCAGGTACGCTGGCAGCCAATGGCGAGTCCGATCCCCGTACTGATGCGCTGATTGCGCTGTCAGGGATGGAGAAACTGGGTGTTTTTTCTCATGGCGGAAACATGCCGCAAAGGATAAGATCAGTAGCGGAACGCTGCTTCTTGGAATAAGGTAAAACAGGGGATAAGATGGGAAAAATTGTATTTCTGCTGCATGCGCATTTGCCATTTGTCAGGCATCCCGAGTACTCACGTTTTCTGGAAGAAGACTGGCTGTTCGAGGCCATTTCCGAAACCTACCTGCCCTTGTTAAGGGTTTTTCGCTCATTGGATAGCGATGGTATCCCTTCCCGGATGGCGGTATCGCTGTCGCCAACCCTTACTGCCATGCTGGCCGATGGTCTGCTGCAGGATCGGTATTTGCAGCATCTGGATAGGCTTATTGAGCTGTCAGAGAGTGAGTGCGAAAGAAACAAGGGCGATGAGGCTTTTTTGCCCCTGGCCCAAATGTACCGCGACCTTTTTTTGCAGAACCGGCATGATTTTGTTGAGTTGTACGGAAAGAATATCCTGCGGGGCTTTGCTGATCTTGCCAGTCGTGGTCGTATAGAGTTGATCACGACTGCTGCGACGCACAGCTTTCTGCCTCTGTACCAGCAGTATCCTGAAACCATACAGGCGCAGATTGCCTTGGGGCTGTCATCACACTGGCAGCATTTCGGGCAGCGCCCACGCGGCATGTGGCTGCCGGAGTGCGGCTATTATGAGGGGCTGGAAAACCATCTTGAGCGGAATGGTATCGAGTATTTTTTCTCGGCCTCGCATGCAGTTCTTTATGGTTCTCAATTGCCCCGTAATGGTGTATAC
>CAZDYA010000020.1:6456-11848 GCA_964509515.1 uncultured Spirochaeta sp. | reverse complement strand
CCCCAACAGGTTCAAGGTAAGACATGAACCTTATCTTACCTAAGATTTGCAGTGTTTTGTCTTTCTGTCAAGTGGAATTTTTTAGAATGGAAGATTGACGGCCACAAAATCCGGGTCGGTGGTAAATTCGCGATCGTTGCGAAAATAGACCTCAAGCCTTGATGTTGAGTAATCATAAACCAACAGCTGCTGGCTTAAGCCCCAGTATAGGAAATCATTTGCAGGGTCGTTGTGATATTTCGAAACAGTGCGCATCTCTTCGTAGTCCACGGTGTCGCCCTGGGCCAGCAGCTGTGTTTTCATGGCGGCCCATCGGATGGTGTTAAGGGAATTTTCGGTGTGGGTATCCCGGTTGCCGTCCAGCATAAACGAGTTTACGCAGCCGACTGCATTGTCGATTCCCCAGGTAACCCCGTCGTTCAGGGCTGAATCACTGGAGCGTAGCGCGCGGAAATCATCGTATATGTTGTTTTCAAGGACCTTGGCCTGGCTGCTGTCCGCCAAAAAGATGTTATGACTAAAGGTGTAAAGCTTCTCGCTGTCCGAAAGATAGTCGGCAACGCCTTGCAGGGTGGCATGGTTTTCAAGCGCGTACCTTATGTCAAAGGTGTAGGCGCGGTAGTTTTGCCCGCTCAGGTCAGGGAAGGCCTCGCCTGTTTTTGAGTCCAGGATGGCGGCAAAGGGGCCATCGCTGGAGAATGCAGTGGCAACTGACTGGCTAAGCAGGGTGCCGATGTTTACAATGGTTTTCCCTGAAGGATAGGTGTATATGTATACCGCCGGATCGGTGTAGCCCGACCAGTCGATGGTTCGCGAGAGGATGGTTTGGCCAGTGATGCTGAGTTCGCCGAACACGGCAAAGGCATTGCACTGGGTGGCACGTATGACGCTGGTTCCAATGCTGAAATACAAGAGCTCATTGACAGACAGCTTACCGTCAATGGCATCGGTTTCGCCTCCGCCAAAGGTATCGGCCATTCCCAGCACCTCATCCATGAATTCGGTTGGGATGTTGGGACGGATGTCCTTTATCCGGTCGATATACAGGGCGTAATCTTCTTTGCCTTCCAGATAGTTTGCGTATACTCCCTCGTAGCTTGGGTACTGGCTATTGATTACCTGGCCTAGTTTTTGCCCAACATGCCGACGGCTGGCACCGTTTGAGTAGTCGATTTCGACCAGAAAATATCCGTAGGGGGCATTCTGGTATGATATTGTAACATCGCCCTCTGGAGTATTATCTTCGGGGAGGGGCTCCGGGGCTTGCTCTTCTGATTGGCCTCCGGCAGGGGTCCCGGAGGATCCTGCTGGCGGCTGAATTTCGCAGCTAAAAATCAGGAAAACGGTAAGAGCAATGGCCAAAAAAAACGGTAAGCGATGATTCATGTTAATAATTGTATCGCAGTATAGTGGTTCTTTCAATTGCGGTCCTTGCGAACTAAAATACCTGCCCCTATACTGAACAGGAAGCACTAGACGGATGGAGGTGTGAATGCGTTTTGTCATTGTGATGATTTTGGCGCTGCTGATTTCCTGTGGCGGACAGTCGAATGAACAATCAGCAGAAGAAAAAATCGACTTATCTGGCCGCCGGGTTGATATTCTTGGAAGTATCCCGGCAGATCGTCTGGATGTGTGGAAAAAATTACAGGCAGATTGTCAAAAGCAGACCGGGGTGGCCTTGATCCTGCATCAAGCGGAAGAACCCATGCAGGTTTTGGAAGGCCAATTGGCTGATGATATCCTGCCGGATTTATTATTGTTGCGAATACCTGATGATCTTGATTATCTGGATGAATTTTTGCGAAGTGATTTGGTGATTCCTCTTCAGGAATGGTTGGGGGAACAGTGGCTGGAAGACCGCTATTCATTTCAATTGCGCCAGGCACTTTCCGTTGAAGGCGTTATGGTTGCTGCCTGGCTGTGGCCCCGTGTCAATGCTGTTGGCTGGTATCGACCTGCACGATTTGAGGAAGAAGGCTTCTGGGTACCGGCAAGCAGTGCGGAACTTTTTGACCTGCAGGCTGCCATTGTCAATGATGTTCGGGGAATGAGTTTCGCCGCTCCGGATTTATCGACTTTTTTGTCTGAGCCAGATTCAGGCTGGGTTTATATTCAGGATGTATATGCTGATGGTTTGGCTGCCGGAAATGAAACCGAGATGGAAGACGAGATGGAAGACGAGCAAGCGGGCGAGGAGAATAACCCGCTTGATGAAATCGCATTATTTCCCATGCCCCCGCAGGATGCCTTTGACATTGGTGTTCACGGCCTTGCAATCGCTGCCATGACCGACAGGCCAGAGGTCAGGGCCGTTGTGAAATGGCTGATTGCGCCCGAGCGCGGTGCTGAATGGGAGACTGTTCAAACGGCGGGTAAAATGGATGAATTTGTCAGGCAGCGTCACGCAGAATTCCTGCAGACACTGGATTTTCGGGATAAGTAGAGGTTTTTATTGGCTAGCAGTGAGTACGCCTATGAGCTTGACCCCTGGAGGATAATAGAAACCGGCTTCCGCCCCGAGAAGGTTGCTGCTGACGAAGCGGTCTTTGCTCTGGGCAATGGTCATATTGGAATCCGTGGAGCTTTCGAAGAACGTTGCGGGGTATATCAACCTGCCGTCTTTGTTAATGGCTTTTATGATACCTCGCCAATCGTGTACGGTGAGTCGGCCTACGGCTTTCCTGCTGATTCTCAGCATATACTGAACGTTACTGATGCGGGGATAATCCGAGTTCAGGTGAATGACGATGTATTTGACTTGTTTTCCGGGCGCGTGATTGCCTTTAGGCGCAGTCTTAATTTGAAAACCGGCATAGCCATGCGGGAAATCGTTTGGGAAAGCCCGGGCGGCATCAAGTTGGAGATAAAAACCTCGCGGCTGGTTTCCTTTGTTTATCAGCATTTTGCAGCTACCTTGTGGGAGGCCAAAGTGCTTAGCGACCGCGATGCGCTTATCAAGGTTTGTAGTGGCATGGAAGGGCGGGGTCTGGCCCGGGCTGATAATTCGTCGGGCAAAGATTCCTTGGGTGCTGATCCGCGAGTCGGCCGTGCGCAATCGCGTAACAGCCTGCGCCTGATTTCACAGTTAATTAGTGAAAACTACGCGGAGATGCAGCATGAGACACTGCAGACCGGCTTGTGGTTAAAAACGGCGATGAAGAGCTGCTTTGAGGCCAATGCTGATTTTCAATTTTTGCCGAAGGAAGCCCCTGAGCTGCTGGAGCACTGCTTTGAGGTCAAGGCTGGTAGCGGAACGGAAATGCGCCTACAAAAGATTGTCTCTTATCATGCCAGTACGGATGAGAGAAGCAAGATGTTGGCTGGCGATCCAGCTGAATTAATGTCACGGGTTTGGAAACTGGGTTTCGATGGCTTGGCGCAGGACCAAAAGGCATATCTTGATTCATTCTGGGAAAGGGCAGACATACAGATTGATGGTGATATTTCCCTGCAACAGAGCGTTCGCTTTAATATCTTTCATTTGTTGCAGGCAGCTGGCAGGGATGGGCATACCAATCTTGGGGCCAAGGGGCTTACCGGCGAAGGGTATGATGGCCATTATTTTTGGGATACCGAAATTTATGCCCTGCCATTTTTCACCTACAGTCAGCCGGATATTGCGCGCGCCTTGCTAAAATATCGTATTCATACCCTGGACCGGGCGAGAGCCAGGGCCAGGGAGCTTTCACACAAGGGTGCGCTGTTTCCCTGGCGGACGATTAATGGTGATGAGGCTTCGGCCTATTTCCCGGCTGGCACAGCGCAGTATCATATCAATGCTGACATCGTGTTTGCCTTGCAAAAATATGTTGAGGTTACCGGTGATGAACAGCTGCTACTCGATGGCGGTGCTGAGTTGGTAGTTGAAACGGCCCGTTTCTGGCATGACTTGGGTGATTTTTTGCCGGGCAAGGGTTTTTGTATCAATATGGTTACTGGTCCAAACGAGTATACGGCCTTGGTAAACAACAACGTCTATACCAACATGATGGCCAGGGCGAATTTGCAGTATGCGGTTTTTGTTCTGCGGTGGATGCAGGAACATCATCCGGAAAGGCATGCCGAGTTGGTCAATTGTATAGGCTTGCATCGAAAGGAACCTGGGAACTGGCAATATGCCGCAGCCGAGATTTTCATCCCCTATGACAGCGAAAAAGAATTATTTCCGCAGGATGACAGTTTTTTTTCCAAGGCGGTATGGGACTTCAGGAAGACCCCGCATAGTCATTATCCCCTTTTGCTTTATTACCATCCTTTGACTATCTATCGCTATCAAGTGCTAAAGCAGCCCGATCTTGTGCTGGCCCTTTTCCTGCAGGGGCAGCATTTTACCCCGCAGCAGAAAAAGCGGAATTATGTCTATTACGATAGGCTGACAACGGGCGATTCGAGCCTTTCAGCCTGTGTGCAGAGCATAATGGCGGCAGAGATAGGGTATACCGAAAAGGCCTATTCATATTTCATGAAGACGGTCAGGATGGACCTTGATGATGTAAATGGCAATGTAAGGGACGGTGTTCATACGGCTGCCATGGCTGGCTCCTGGATGTCGCTGGTCTATGGATTTATCGGCTTGCGTGATACAGGCGGGCATTTAAGCTTTCGCCCGAGTTTGCCAAAGGCCTGGACGCGTATTGCTCTATCCCTGCAGTACCGTCATGCGGAGCTTGGAATTGAACTGCTATCGGATAGCATCAAATTTGGCTGGGCCGGACAGCAAGAGATCGATGTGGCGGTTCGAGGAATCGCTCATAAGCTGATACCGGGGAAGCCCCATATTGTATATTTGGAAGAAGTCGAAGACTAAGCTATAAAGAAAAAGACCTCGGCCTGCATGATTCACTGTAATAAGTAGGTGTGAAGGGCCATTGTAATCGCAAAATTGTCGCCATTTTGATATTAGCCATCCCCTACTGTTTAAGCGCACAGAGCATGATTGAAACCCGTATGAGCAGTGAAGAAGGATCGGCTGATCATCGTGCCGTTTGGGATCTTAACTGGCTATTGGCTGGTATCGCCATGTCAGATGCCGGAGCAAACGGCCTGGAAATTCAGTGGGTTGGGCTCCGCCTGGGCCGGCCGGCGCTGCAAATTGCGGCTGGACCGCTGCGCTGGCTGGACCCCCTGCCGCGGCCGGCCGCTCCGGCCATGTCCTGGTTGCAAGGCTTTTCCCTGCCGGCCCTGCAAGCCCGGCGGCAGCAGCCATCGGCGCGGACAGGCTTCCAGCGGCTGGCTCTGCCGGACCTTGATACGCGCCGGCAGGAACAGGGCCCGGCCCCGGCGCAGTGGCTTATGCTGGGCGGCTGCGTTGAGCTTGCTGGCTGGCAAATATCGGCTGCCAGCGCAGCGGCCATCCCGCCAGCCGGTGCCACCACGCCAGCCGGTGCCA